>JALVPS010000052.1 GCA_027031685.1 Gammaproteobacteria bacterium
AGATGGCGGTGCCGCCCTCGGCATCGTAGGCGCGCACACCCTCGAACACACCCATGCCGTAGTGCAGGGTGTGGGTGAGTACGTGGGTCTGCGCCTCGCGCCAGGGCACCAGTTCGCCGTCGTACCAGATGAGGCCATCGCGATCGGCCATGGACATAAGCAGTCTCTCCCTCTCGAGTGGGTGGCGCGCCTCAGTCCGCCTCCAGCAGCCGCTGCCACATCGCCCGCACCCGCTGCCGCTCGGCCTGGAAGCGCTGGTCGTGGACCACCGCCGGCCGGCCCTGCAGAGTGAGGTGGTGGATGGCGTCGCGCAGCCGCACGTAGGCCTCGCGCAGGCCGTCGGCCTCAGCCGCGGTCAGTACGCCGTGCGCGGCCAGGTCGGCCAGGATGCGCACGCTGTCGGTCCAGCGGGCGATGGCGGGCTGCGCATGGGCATGCGCCAAAACCAGATATTGCACCATAAATTCGATGTCCGTGATACCGCCGGGCGACTTCTTGAGATCGAAGCCGGCGGCGCGGTCGGCGCCGGTGTGCTGCCACATGCGGTGGCGCATGTCGCGCACGGCGCGGCGCAGCCCGGCGGCGCCGCGCGGCCGGGTGAGCACGGCCCGGCGCACGGCGCGGAAGGCCTCGGCCAGCTCGGCGTCGCCGGCCACCGGGCGGGCCCGCACCAGGGCCTGGTGCTCCCATACCCAGGCGTCCTCCTGCTGGTAGCGCGCGAAGGCGCCCAGGCTGGACACCAGCAGGCCGGAGCTGCCGCTGGGGCGCAGCCGCAGGTCCACCTCGTATAGCTTGCCGGACAGGGTGGTAACGGTGAGCAGGCCCACCATGCGCTGCGCCAGGCGGGCGAAGAAGGTGCCGTTGTCCAGCGGCCGCGGGCCGTCGGTCTCCTGGCCGGTGCCGGCCGAGTCGTGCAGGAACACCAGGTCCAGGTCCGAGCCGTAGCCCATCTCGATGCCGCCCAGCTTGCCGTAGCCCACCACCAGGAAGCGCACGTCGCGCGCCTGTCCCGCCTCGACGCAGCGGGGGCGGCCGTGGCACGCCACCAGGCGCTGCCAGGCCAGGGCGCGCACCTTGTCCAGGATGACCTCGGCGATCCAGGTGAGGTGGTCGGAGACGCGCATGACCGGCAGGGCGCCCACCAGGTCGGCGGCCGCCACGCGCAGCACCTGGGCCTGCTTGAAGTGGCGCAGAGCCTCCACCACCTGCTCCTCGTCGGCCGGGTCGATGCGGCGGAAGGTTTCGGCCAGCTCGGCGGCCAGCCCGTCGCGCCCGGGCGGGTCGTACAGGGTGGCCGGGTTGACCAGCTCGTCCAGCAGCAGCGGGTGGGTGGCCAGAGTCTCGGCGACCCACGGGCTGGCGGCGCACAGGCGCACCAGCTGCGACAGGGCCATGGGCTGCTCGGCCAGCATGGCCAGGTAGGTGGTGCGGCCCATGACGGCACGCAGCAGGTCCAGCAGGCGGCCCAGGGTGGCGGTGGCCCGCCCCCCCTCGCCCTCCTGCGCCACGCGCGCCAGCAGCAGGGGCATGAGGGCGTCCAGGCGGCGACGCGCCGGGGCGGTGAGGGCCTGCACGCGGCGGTCGCCGGCGAAGGCGGTCAGCAGCCGCCAGGCCTCGGCCGGGTCGTCGTAGCCCTGCGCCGCCAGGGTGGCCAGCGCCTCGTCCCGGCCCGCCTCGCCCGCCGCCAGGGCCACCCACAGGGCGTGCAGGGGCGCGTCGGCCGGACCGTGCTCCGTCTGCGGCGTGGCGAAGATGCGCTCGAAGTGCTCGGCCACTCGCCGCCGGTGGCCGTCCAGCTCGGCCAGAAAGGCGTCCCAGTCGCCGCCGTGGCCCATGGCGGTGGCCAGGCGCCAGCGGTCCAGGGGGTCCCGGGGCAGGCGGTGGGTCTGCTGGTCGCGGATCATCTGCAGGCGGTTCTCGGCGTCGCGCAGGTAGCGGTAGGCGGCGTCCAGCTCGGCCACCGCCCAGTCCGGCAGCAGGCCGCGTTCGCCCAGGTAGTGCAGCACCGGCAGCAGGCGCGGGTCGCGCAGGCGGCGGTCGCGCCCGCCGTGGATGAGCTGGAAGACCTGCACGCTGAACTCCACCTCGCGGATGCCGCCCGGCCCCAGCTTGAGGCTGTCGGCCATGCCCTTGCGGGCCGCCTCGCGGGCAATGAGGGCCTTCATCTCGCGCAGTCCCTCGATGACGCCGTAGTCCAGGTAGCGGCGGTAGACGAAGCCCTGCAGGCGCTGCAGCAGGGCCCGACCGGCGGCCAGGTCGCCGGCCACCGGGCGGGCCTTGATCCAGGCGTAGCGCTCCCACTCGCGGCCGTGGGCCTCGTAGTAGGCCTCCAGGGCGGCGAAGCGGGTGACCAGGGCGCCCGACTGGCCGAAGGGGCGCAGGCGCATGTCCACGCGGAACACGCGCCCGTCGGCGGTGGCCGTGTCCAGCAGGCGGATGAGGCGCTGCGCCAGGCGCGTGAAATAGGGCTCGGCCTCCACCGGGCGCGGGCCGTCGCTGCGGCCCGCCTCGGGGTAGGCGAAGATCAGGTCGATGTCGGAGGAGAAGTTGAGCTCGCCGCCGCCCAGCTTGCCCATGCCGAACACCACCAGCCGCTGCGGCCGGCCGTCGGCGTCGCGCAGCACGCCGTGGGCCGCGGCCAGGTCCGCCTCGGCCTGCGCCAGGGCCTGCCCGATCAGCAGCTCGGCCAGCTCGGTCAGGACGCGCAGGGTCTCCTCCAGGGGCGCCAGGCCCAGCAGATCGCGCCAGGCGATGCGGAACATCTCGCGGTGGCGGGCCTGGCGCAGCCAGGCCATGAAGGCCGCCTCGTCGGCCCCGGCCGGCGGCCGCAGGCGGGCGGCCAGGGCGGCCCGCTCGTGGGGCCGGTCGAGATCGCCAGCGGACAGCCACCCGGCCACCGCCGCCGTCTGCCGCTCGGCCACCGTGGCGGCGAACTCTGAACAGGCCAGCACGTGGCGGACGGAGTCCGCCAGGTCGGCCCAGTGACCGTCCGGCAGGCGCGCCGCCAAGGCCGCCAGCACGGGCGTCAGCCGGTCGCGAATGGGTACGGGCGGCTGAACGGGCTGGGCTGTCACGGGATGCTCCTCTACCGGCGGGGGGAACCGGGGCAGTGCAGGGATTTCTAAGGGTACGGGCGCCGCTCCCGCGAGGTCAAAGCGCCTCTCCACCCACCCGGGGACAAGGCATGACCAGAATCCTGCAGGCCCTGCGCCATGGCGGCAAGGTCACCCACCTGTTCGGCGTGCGGCACGGCCGCTACAGCGACGAGCACCACCTGGCGGCGGCCACCGAGTGGCTGCTGAGCGCGCATGCGGCGGCGGGCCACGGCGGCTACGCCCACACCTACCACTTGGTGCTGGGTTGGCGGCCGGCCTGCGCGGAGACTACCGGCACCATCGTGCCCAGCCTGCTGGAGACCTACCGCATGCTGGGCGACCAGCGCCTGTACCGCTCGGCGGCGGCCGCCCTGCGCTGGCTGAAGGGCATCCAGCGGGACGACGGCGGCTTCAGTGGCCTGGACGGGCGCCGGCCGAGCGTGTCCGCCACCGGCCAGGCCCTCGCCGGCTTCAACCACGTGCGGCGCCACTTCTCCCACTTTCCGGTGGAGGACGGCCAGCGCCGTGCCGCCACCTGGCTGGTGTCGGTGCAGGCGGCCGACGGCAGCTTCCGGTGCCATGCCCGCAGCGGGCAACCGCGCAGCCGCGACGTGTGTGTGGGGGCGGCGCTGATCGACGCCGGCCAGCAGCTGGAGGAACCACGCTTCGTGGCGGCCGGGCTGCGCAACCTGCGCTGGACGCTGGCCCGGCAGGCCGACAACGGCTTCTTCCGCCACGCCGCCGGTGATGACGGCCCCCCCTTCCTGCACAGCCTGGTACAGGTGCTGGCGGGACTGCTGGACGGGTGGGCCCTGACCGGCGAGCAGGCCGCCCTGAACGGCGCGCGGCGCTTCGCCGACGGCCTGCTCGAACGTGCCCGTGACGACGGCGTGCCGTTCGGGTGCTATGACGAGCGCTACCGGCCACAGGGCGAGGAGCGCTGCCTGCCCGGGCTGGCGCAGTGGTCGGCGGTGTGCCAGCGGCTGGCCACCCTGGGCCTGGACGCCGCCTACGCCCGCCAGGCGCGCGCCAGCCTCGACTACCTGAAGACGCGCCAGTACCTGTCCCACCATCCCCACCTGCATGGCGGTCTGCCCGGCAGCGACCCGGTACACGGCCGCTACCTGCGCCTGGCCATCCCCAACTGGGGGGTCAGAGCCTTCATCGACGCCCTGCTGGCGCAGATCCGGCGCAATATGCCGCAGCCGGCGTACTGACCGGCCGCCGGCCCAATCACGGGCGGGACAGCCCGGCGCCTATGGCGCCGGCGCGGGGATCATTCCTCGGGATGCTGGAACAGTTCCTTCTTGAAGGCCTTCTCGTAGGCCTCGCGCTGGGAGATGAGGGTGGTCTCCATCATTTTGAGCAGGGTGCCGTCCATGGTCTGCATGCCCAGCGCGGCGCCGCTCTGCATGGCGGTCTCCAGCTGGTCGGTGCGCCCCTCGCGGATGAGATTGGCCACCGCCGGGGTGTTGATGAGCACCTCCACGGCGGCCATCTGCCCCTTGCCGTGCTGACACGTCACCAGCTGCTGGGTGATGACGGCGCGCAGCGAGGTGGACAGCATGGTGCGCACCTGGGGCTGCTTGGCGGTGGGGAAGACGTTGATGATGCGGTCCACGGTGGCCGCGGCGCGGTTGGTGTGCAGGGTGCCCAGCACCAGGATGCCGGTCTCGGCGGCGGTGACGGCCAGGCTGATGGTCTCCAGGTCGCGCAGCTCACCCACCAGCACCACGTCCGGGTCCTCGCGCAGGGCGGAGCGCAGGGCGGCGGCGAAGCTGGGGGTGTGCGGGCCCACCTCGCGCTGGCTGATGAGGCAGCGCTTGCGCTGGTGCACGAACTCGATGGGATCCTCGATGGTGATGATGTGGCCGCGCCGCAGGCGGTTGATCTCGTCGATCATGGCCGCCAGGGTGGTGGACTTGCCGGAGCCGGTGCGACCGGTGACCAGGATCAGCCCCTGGCGGTGGCGGCACAGGGCGCTGATCACCGACGGCAGGCGCAGGTCGTCCAGGGTCTGGATGCGGGTGGGGATGACGCGGAACACGGCGCCCATCCCGTGGATGTAGCGGAAGGCGTTGACGCGGAAGCGCGCCAGTCCCTCCACCGTGTAGGCGAAGTCCACCCCGTCCTGGGCCTCGAACTGCTGGCGCACCCGGTCGCTCATCACCTCGTACAGATAGGAGCGCAGGGCATCGCCCGGCAGCCGCTCCGGGTGCAGGGGCATGAGCTTGCCGAACACGCGCACGCGCGGCGGTTCGCCGGCCAGCAGGTGCAGGTCGGAGCCCTCGCGGGCCACCGTCTCGCGCAGCAGGTCGTCGATCTTCTTCATGCGCCGCTCCCGCTCACGTGCTGATGTCCTCCATCTGTGTGAGCAGCGAGGCGTCGGTCACGAAGGGCCGGAAGGCGCGCTTGTCGACGGCGTACTCGTAGGCCTCGTCCGGGTCGATCTCCTTGGCCTGCACCGCCTCCAGCAGGGCCTGGTCCATGAGCTGCATGCCCTGCGCACGGCCCGTCTGCATCTGCGAGGGGATCATGTGGGTCCTGTCGCTCATGAGCAGCTTGGCGATGGCCCGGTTCATGACCATCACCTCGAACACCGCCTTGCGGTCGCGCCCGTCCACTGTGCGCACCAGCAGCTGGCTCACCACCCCCAGCAGGTTCTGGGCCAGGAAGGTCTTGCCCTGCTCCTTCTGCTCGCCGGGCAGGGCGTCGATGATGCGGTCGATGGTCTTGACCGCCGAGGTGGTGTGCAGGGTGCCCAGCACCAGGTGGCCGGTCTCGGCGGCGGTCATGGCCATGTCGATGGACTCCGGATCGCGCAACTCGCCCACGAAGATCACGTCCGGGTCCTCGCGCAGCGCCGAGCGCAGGCCGGACACGAAGTCCGGCACGTGGGTGCCGATCTCGCGCTGCACCACCTGCGCCTGGCGGCTGGCGTGCACGAACTCGATGGGGTCCTCCAGGCTGATGATGTTGAGGGGGCGCGTCTGGTTCAGGTAATCAATGAGCGCCGCCAGGGTGGTGGACTTGCCGGTGCCGGTGGAGCCGGTGATGAGGATCATGCCCTGCTGGTGGTCGAGCAGCTGCTTGAGCACCGGCGGCAGGCCCAGCGTCTCGAAACGCGGCACCTCCTCCGGAATGTAGCGGAAGGCGGCGCCCGGCCCGGTGGCCTTGCGGTAGAAGTTGACACGGAAGCGGCCGATGCCCGGCGCATGATAGGCGAAATCCAGGTCCCGCCCCTCCTTGAAGCGCTGCTGCTGGGCGGGAGTGAGCACCTCGTTCAGGTAGCCGAGCAGCTCGCGCTCCTCCAGATTGCGGAACTTGATGGTCAGCAGGTCGCCGTGCAGGCGCAGCAGCGGCGGCAGCCCCACCGCCAGATGCAAGTCGGAGCAGCCCTGCTCGCGGGCCAGCTTGAGGAAGGCGTCCAGACGCGGCATTCAGCTCCCCTCCCCGGTCACAGCCGGTAGGACTCCAGCACTTCCTGCACCTCGGCCATGGTCTGGTAGCGATGGCGCGGGTTGACCGACATCATGCGCATGACGATGCGGCTGAGTGGTAGCGGCACCTCGGGATTGGCCTCGTGCAACGGCTTGATCTCGCCGTGCACGTGCTTGTAGAGCACCTGCACGTTCTCCGAGCCCTTGAAGGCCGTCTCGCCGGTGAGCATCTCGTACAGGATGACGCCCAGGCTGTAGATGTCGGAGCGGCCGTCCAGCTTGCGCCCGGTGACCTGCTCCGGGGCCATGTAACGCGGCGTGCCGATGAGGATGCCGGTCTTGGTGAGCTTGGTCTCGGTGGTGGACTGCACGCGGGCGATGCCGAAATCCACCACCTTCACCATGCCGGTGTTGTCGATGAGGATGTTGCCGGGCTTGAGGTCGCGGTGGATGATCTCCAGGTCGTGGGCGGCCTGGATGCCGGCGGCCACCGCCGCGGCGATCTTCAGGGCGTACTTGAACTCCAGCGGCTGCTTGGGCTCCAGCTCGTGCGACAGGGTGACCGACGGGAAGTACTCCATGGAGATGGCATACAGGTTGCCCAGCCGATGATAGTCGAAGATGCGGATCACGTGCGGGTGATTGATGCGCCGCGCGTAGCGTATCTCGCGGATGAAGCGCTTCACCATGGCGCGGTCGGCGGTCATCTTCTCGTGCAGCACCTTGAGCACCACCTTCTCGTGCAGGTCCAGGTCCTGCACCAGCAGCACGTTGCTGAAGGCCCCCTTGCCGATGCGGCGGATGAACTCGAAGCGCTCACCCAGGCGGTCGCCACTCTTCAGGGCACGGATGTTGATGCGCTCGCGCTCCGGGCGGCGCACCGCCGGCGCCTTGGCCTCGCCCTTGCGGTGCGTGCGGGCCAGCCGTTCGGCGATGCGCCGCAGGGCGCGCCGCGCCGCATCGCGCACGTCCTCGTCGGCGTTGGCGGCGCGCCGCTTGATGGCCTTGGCCACCCGCTCCACCTGGGCCGTGTCCACCAGCTCGGCCAGCGTGGCCATGGCCTCGATGACCGTGTTCTCGTCGCGGCTGCCGAGCATGGCCAGGATGTCCTTGACGCGCGTCTCATCGCCCAGCACGCGCATGGCGCGCAGCACGATGGGCGCCGCCTGGCGATCCTCGCGCATCATCTTGAGCAGGGCCGGCACGGCCGCCTTGTTGCCGATGCTGGCCAGCGCGTCGATGGCCCGCTCCCGCACCCACCAGTCGGAATCGTTGAGGGCGCCGATCAGGTGTGCCATGGATGCCTCGTCCCGGGTGGCATTGAGAATCTCGATGGCCGAGCGGCGGATGTACTCGTCCTCACTCTTAATGAGCCGCACCACCGCCTCCACCACCCGCTTGCCGCCGATCTTGGCCAGGGCGTCGGCGGCCCGCGCCCGCACCCACCAGTCCTCGTCCTTCAGCGCGCGCAGCAGATCCTCCACCGCGTCGCGGTACTCCATGCCGTTCAGCACCTCCACCGCGGCACGGCGCACGTACTCCGACTCGTCCTTCAGCAGGTGCAGCAGGTGCGGCACCGTGGCCGGATCGTTGCGCTTGACCAGGATGTCCACCGCACGCCCCTGGATCTTCACGTCCGGATCCTTGAGCAGGCTGGTCAACACGCCGATCTCGATGGGCGCCCGCATGCGCGCCAGCGCCGTCAGGGCCGCCAGGCGCACATCCTTGCTGGCGTCGGTGAGCCGGCCCAGCAGGGCGCTGCGCGTCTCGGCCGTGTCGAAGCGGCTGAGCAGGCGCACGATGCCCAGGCGCGTGTTCACGTCCTGCGCCGATACACGGTTGACCAGCTCCGGCACCAGCGACTCGTCGGCGATGTGCTCCAGGATGCGGAACATGGCCACCCGCTCGTTGGGCTCCAGTGTGTACGTCTTGCGCAGCAGGGTGGCGGCGTTCAGATAGGCCTTGCGCGCCTCCAGCACCTTGAGCAGGGCCGACTTGGCCACCTCCGGGTCGTCCAGCAACTTCACCAGCTGGGCCGGGTTATAGGTGGTGGCCGCCGACAGCACGCGCACCACGGTGTGCATGACGCGCGGATGGGCGTTGGAAGCCAGCCCCGGGTAGTAGGCCGGCAGGGTCTCGTCGTCCAGCAGGTAGATGAGGATCTCGCGGATGCGCCGCACCTGGGCGTCGCTGGCCGTAGTGAGGCGGCCCAGCAGGGTGGACACGGCCGTGCGCCCCCGGTTGCGCAGGGCATCCAGGCAGCGGCGCCCCTCCTGATCCATCAGATCGGGGGCGGACAGACAGCGGGCCACGCTGCGATTGGCCCTGAATTGCGCGAATAAACCCAAAACCGGAGTCCCTGCTGAGGTCACCAAGCCCGGCCGCCGCCCCCTCTGGCCGCCCGCGGGATCCGACCACACGGGCCGCCGGCGACGACCGAGGCGCTATTTTAAGCAAACGCCACACCGCCAGGTTGCCTGACGCGTCAAACTTTACATCAGCGGTGGCATCGGGCGAGACGAAAGCGGTGCCAGGCGACGGCCCGACGGCTGCAGAGGCAGAAGGCAATGGTGGCTATGGTTGGATTCGAACCAACGACCCCAGCATTATGAGTGCTGTGCTCTAACCAACTGAGCTACATAGCCGTTTGGGAGGGCTGCCTATCATCGGGCGTGGCCTGCGGGATGTCAAGGACACCCTCGCCGTAGTGTTAGCCCAAAGCCGTAATGTCCCCTTTGTCCAATTCCAGAATGTCCCCTTTTGACTTCAAGACGCGCCCAGACGGCCCGCTCAGCGCGATTCGCCGGCGGGCATGGTGATGCCGTAGCGCTCGATGAGGCGATAGAGGGTGACGCGGGAGATGCCCAGCAGGCGGGCGGTGGCGGAGATGTTGTATTCGGTCTGCAGCAGCGTGTTGCGGATCAGGTGGCTCTCCAGGTAGCGGCGGGCAGCGGCCAGGCTCTGGAACGGCTCCTGGCGCGGCGGGCCGGCCAGGCCGAAGTCCTCGGCGCTCAGCAGACTGCCCTTGCTGAGGGCGATGGCGCGCTGCGTGCGGTGCATGAGCTCGCGCACGTTGCCGGGCCAGCTGTAGGCCTGCAGGGCCTCGATGGCCAGCTGGCTGATGCCGTGCAGGCGGCAGTGGCGGCGCGGGCAGTTCTGGTTGAAGAAGTGCTGCGCCAGCAGGGGGATGTCCTCTACCCGCTCACGCAGCGGCGGCAGGTGCAGCACCTCGGGCGCCACGGCGCGGAACAGGTCCTCGCGCAGGCGGCCGCGCTGCACGGCCTCGGCCAGTGGCGTGGTGCTGGAGATCAGCAGGCGCGAACGCGTCTCGGCCGGGGTGTCGGCCAGCCAGGCCTGCAGGCGCTCCTGGAAAGCGGGTGGCAGGCGGGTGATCTCGTCCAGATAGAGCGTGCCGCGCGGCGCCGCCCCCAGCCGTCCGCCCTCCAGAGTACGGGCGAACAGGCTGGCCAGCTCCTTGCGCGTGAGGGCCGGCAGGTGCACGGCCTGGAAGGGGCCGGCGGCGGTGGCCCCCACCGCGTGCAAGCGGCGCGCCAGCAGCTCCTTGCCGGTGCCCGGCTCGCCCTCGATGGCCAGCGGCGTGTCCCGCCCGGCCAGGTCGCCCTGCAGGCGGGCGCGCAGGGTGGCGATGGCCTCGCTCTCGCCCACCATGCCCTCGTGCGGCTCGCCCGGCTGGCGGCGACACAGCTTGAGCATCTCGCCCATGCCCCAGGCGTGGCCCACGGCGTAGCGGAAGATCTCCCCCTGCAGGGGGTAGCTGAGGTAGTCGAAGAAGAGCTGGCCGATGCGCCGCCGCACGGCCTCGTCGTCGGGCAGGTCGCTGTCCAGCAGGGCGATGCCCTTGAGGTCCACGCGCCGCGCCAGGCAGTCCTCCACCACGTCCAGGCACAGTTCCAGCGGGCGCTGCAGGTGGCACACCAGCACGTGCAGCCCTTCCTCCTGCGACAGGCGCCGCAGGGCTCCGATGTCCTCGGCCTCCTGCACCTGCCACTGGCCGGCGGGCAGCAAGGCCGACAGCTCGGCGGCCGGGATCCCGTAGCAGAGGATCTTGCGCAGGGTGCTGCGGGTGGTCATGTCGTGGGTCATGGTACGGCTTGGGCCTCGTGGATGACGGCGGCGCCGCGCGGCGCGCACCGGGAATTGCCGGAACCGGCCGCACTGGCGGACGGTCGCCCATTGTGGCTATCGGCGGGGCGGCGGGGATGGCCAGCCCGGTGGTCGGACGGAGCGGGCCAGCAGTCGGAACGGGCCGCCGGCGGGCGGGCGCGGCGGCGGGACCGGCGACACGCCACAGCGGGTGACGGGCGACGGTGGCCCAGGGTGGCCCCGGGCCACGCAGGAGATGTCGATGCTGCTCGCGCCTCCCTGCCCCGGTACGGGTGTTGGACCACCGAGCCCCCTGAGTCGTGCGTGCGATGTGGTGATTGGAATGTGACGAATGGTAGCGAATTTGCGACGGACGGGGAATGTGCGCCGTGGCGCTCAGACGTTGAAACGGAAGTGCACCACGTCGCCCTCCTGCATGACGTAGTCGCGCCCCTCCAGACGCCACTTGCCGGCATCCTTGGCGCCCTGCTCGCCGCCGCAGGCCACGAAGTCCTCGTAGGCCACCACCTCGGCGCGGATGAAGCCCTTTTCGAAGTCGCTGTGGATGCGGCCGGCGGCCTGTGGCGCGGTGGCGCCGCGGTGGACGGTCCAGGCGCGCACCTCCTTGACGCCGGCGGTGAAGAAGGTCTGCAGGTGCAGCAGGGCGTAGCCGGCGCGGATGACGCGGTCCAGGCCCGGCTCGTCCAGCCCCAGGTCGGCCAGGAACTCGGCCTTCTCGTCCTCCTCCAGCTCGGCGATCTCGGCCTCGATGGCGGCGCACACGGGCACCACCTCGGCCCCCGCCTCGGCGGCCAGGGCGCGCAGCCGGTCCAGGTGCGGGTTGTCGGTGAAGCCGCCCTCGTCCACGTTGGCGATGAACATGAGCGGCTTGGCGGTGATGAGGTGCAGCTCGCGCAGGGCCTGGCGCTCCTCCTCGTCCAGGTCCAGGGAGCGAGCCAGCCGGCCCTCGCCGAGATGGGCCTGCATGCGCTCCAGCAGGGCCAGCCGCGCCCGCGCCGCCTTGTCGCCGGACTTGGCCACGCGCGACAGGCGGTTGATGCCCTTCTCCACGGTCTCCAGGTCGGCCAGGATCAGCTCGGTGTTGATGGTCTCCACGTCGGCCGCCGGATCGACCCGCCCCTCCACGTGCACCACGTCGTCGTTCTCGAAGCAGCGCACCACCTGGGCGATGGCGTCGGTCTCGCGGATGTGGGCCAGGAACTGGTTGCCCAGCCCCTCGCCCTGCGAGGCACCCTTGACCAGGCCGGCGATGTCCACGAACTCCATGGTGGTGGGCACCACCCGCTCCGGCTGCACGATGTCCGCCAGCACCGGCAGGCGCGCATCGGGCACCGCCACCACGCCCACGTTGGGCTCGATGGTGCAGAAGGGGTAATTCTCGGCCTGGATGCCGGCCCGCGTGAGGGCGTTGAAGAGGGTGGACTTGCCCACGTTGGGCAGACCCACGATGCCGCATTTGAATCCCATGACAGTCTCTGGTCTCGCTGGTCGATTGGCTGGCGCCGCGCCTGACGTGGCGGCGGGCGGTTTTTCAAGGGGTCTCGGCGTGCAGGCGGTTCATGGCCAGGGGAAAGCGGCCCGCCGCCAGCAGCGGCGTCACCGCCAGGGCGGCGGCGATGGCCGAGTCGATGGCCTGCTGCTCGGCCGCGCCGGGCCGGTGCAGCACGTAGTCCACCACCTCGCCGCGCTGGCCGGGATGACCGATGCCGATGCGCAGCCGCCAGAAGTCGCGCCCCACGTGGGCGAACAGGTCGCGCAGGCCGTTGTGGCCGCCGTGGCCGCCGCCCTGCTTGAGGCGCGCCGCGCCCGGCGGCAGGTCCAGCTCGTCGTGCGCCACCAGCATGTGGGCGGTGTCCAGCTTGTAGAACTGCAGGAAGCGGCGCACCGGCAGGCCGCTGCGGTTCATGAAGCTCTGCGGCTTGAGCAGCCACAGTTCGTGGTCGTCGATGCGCACCCGCGCCACCTCGGCCGAGAAGCGCCCCTCGGGGCGGAACTGGCCGCCGTACTCGCGCGCCACGGCGTCCACGTACCAGAAGCCGGCGTTGTGGCGCGTGTCGGCGTAGCGCGAACCGGGGTTGCCCAGGCCGACGATGAGGCGCAGGGGTGCGGGTTCGGCGGCGCGCGACATGGCGCGCGCTCAGTCCTCGAACAGCTCGGAGACCGACTCCTCGCGATTGATGCGGCGGATGGTCTCGGCCAGCATCTGCGCCATGCTCAGCACGCGGATCTTGCTGCTGTTGCGGGCCGCCTCGTTGAGGGGGATGGTGTCGGTCACCACCAGCTCGTCCAGCACCGAGTCCTCAATGTTCTGCACCGCGTTACCGGACAGCACCGGGTGGGTGATGTAGGCGCACACCAGGGCCGCGCCGTGGTCCTTGAGCGCCTGGGCCGCCTCCCTGAGGGTGCCGGCGGTGTCCACCAGGTCGTCCACGATGATGCACTGCTTGCCGCGCACTTCGCCGATGACGTGCATCACCTTGGCCACGTTGGGGCGCGGGCGGCGCTTGTCGATGATGGCCAGGTTGTCGCCCAGGCGCTTGGCGAAGGCGCGCGCCCGCACCACGCCGCCCACGTCCGGCGAGACCACCGTCCAGCCCTTGTCATGGCCCTTCCGGGCCATGATGTCGTCGAGCATGATCTTGGAGGCGTAGATGTTGTCCACCGGCAGGTCGAAGAAGCCCTGCACCTGATCGGCGTGCAGGTCCACCGTGAGCACGCGGTCCACGCCCACCACGGTGATGAGGTTG
This sequence comes from Gammaproteobacteria bacterium, assembly GCA_027031685.1. Classification (GTDB taxonomy): domain Bacteria; phylum Pseudomonadota; class Gammaproteobacteria; order UWMA-0217; family UWMA-0217; genus JALVPS01. Next base: position 13,408 of record JALVPS010000052.1, read on the forward strand.
GCGAGCACCTTGGCCGAGATGGGCACGCGCGCCGAGCGCACGCGGCGGTCCTGGCGCGAATAGCCGAAATAGGGGATCACGGCGGTGATGCGGCCGGCCGAGGAGCGACGCAGCGCATCCACCATGATCAGCAGTTCCATGATGTTGTCGTTGGTGGGCTGGCAGGTGGACTGGACGATGAACACGTCGTTGCCGCGCACGTTTTCCAGGATCTCCACCTGGACCTCGCCGTCGCTGAACCGGCCCACCTTGGCCTTGCCCAGCGGGATGCCCAGGTAGTCCACCACGGCCTGCGCCAGCGCGGGCGTGGCGTTGCCCGCGAAGACCATCATTCCAGAACTGTCAGACACGGTTCGCGCTGCTCCAGTCGGCGCAAAAAAGGACAGCCCCGCAGAGCGGGGCCGACCCGTGGAGAGTGGCTGGGCCGCCAGGATTCGAACCTGGGAATGCCGGGATCAAAACCCGGTGCCTTACCGCTTGGCGACGGCCCAAGAAACAGTGGGTGCGGACAATGCCTCCAGCTCGCGCAGCAGCGGCGAGCGGTCCACGCCGGCGGCCACGAAGCCCTGCCAGCGCGACGGCAGCCGCCGCTGCACCGCTTCGGCGGCCGCCCGGCTGGGGAAGGTGGCGAACAGGCAACTGCCCGTCCCCGTCAACCGGGTCGGCGCGAAACGCGCCAGCCAGTCGAGGGCTTCCCGCACCGCCGGGTAGCGCTGTCGCACGAGGGGCTCGAAGACATTTTCCGCACCCGCCGCGAGAAAGTCGCGTATTTTGAGGGGGCGGCAATCGCGTGTCAATTCCGACGCCGCAAACAGCTCGGCGGTGGCGATGTGCACCGGCGGGCGCACCACCAGATACCAGTCGGGCGGCAGCGACAGCGGCGTGAGCCGCTCGCCCACCCCCTCCGCCCAGGCGGTGTGGCCGGCCACGAACACCGGCACGTCGGCGCCCAGGGCGCGCCCCAGGGCCAGCAGCTCGTCTTGCGCCAGATGGCAGCCCCACAGCCGGTCCAGCACGCGCAGCACGGTGGCCGCATCGGAGCTGCCTCCGCCCAGCCCGCCGCCCAGCGGCAGGCGCTTGTCGAGCCAGATGTCCACGCCCTGGCGCGTGCCGCAGCGGCGCTGCAGGGCCTGCGCCGCGCGCACCACCAGATCCTGCTCGGGCGGCACGCCGGGCACCTCGGTGACGCGCCGCACGCGGCCGCTGTCGTTGACGGCGAAGGCCAGCCGGTCGCCGTGGTCGAGCAGGCGAAACAGCGTCTGCAGCTCATGATAGCCGTCGGCGCGGCGGCCGGTGATGTGCAGGAACAGGTTGAGCTTGGCCGGCGCGCTGAAGTGCGGCAGGTCGGACGGCAGCGGACGGGCGCGTTTCATTCCCAGTGCTTGATGAGCAGCTTGGCGGAGAAGTCCTTGCGGCGCAGCTTGATGAGCGCCGGGAAGGCCCGCTCGTCGGGCGACAGGTAGCGCGGGATGCGCACCGACCAGCCACCCTGCTCCAGCCGCACCAGGCGGCCGCCGTCGTCGTATTCCTCACGCCAGGCCGGCAGCTTGGGGTCGGGCAGTCCCTTCACCCAGTACAGCAGACTGCGGATGGGCAGCGCCCAGCCCAGCTGGGCGCGCATGAGCTGCTCGGCGCTCTGCGCGCGGAAGGTCTTGCCGCGATGGTTGGTGAGGGAGACCTGGCCGCCGTCGCCGCGCAGCCACGCCACCTGGCGGCCGAGCTGGTCGAACAGGCGGATGTCGAAGCGGTCGCCGTCCTGGCGCCAGACGATGGCCGCCGAGAAGCCCTCCCGGCCGGTGTGCACGCCCAGCCGGCCGCGGATGGTCCAGGTGCGGATGTCGCCCATGGTGGCGGCGCGCCGCGCGGCGGCCTCGGACGGCCAGCCGGGCGCAGGGGTGACCGGCGGGGCGGTGGCGCAGCCCGCCAGCAGCAGGGCCGCCAGGGCGACCAGCAGCCAGCGCGCGGGGCTCATGAGGCCAGCTTCCCGGCCACGCGCTTCAGGCGCTCGTCATCGGGAAACTCGGCGCGCGCCTTGTCCAGCACCTTTTGCGCCTCCTCGCGCCGGTCCTGGGCCAGCAGCACCTCCACCAGGTGGTAGGCGATCTCCGGGTCGTACAGCTTGCCCAAGGCCTGGCGCAGGTAGCGCTCGGCCTCCTCGAGGCGCCCCAGCCGGTACAGCACCCAGCCCATGCTGTCGAGGATGGCCGGGTCGTCGGGGCGGATGGCCAGCGCGCGCTTGATGAGGTCGTAGGCCTCCTGGTAGCGGTTGGTGCGGTCGGCCAGCGTGTAGCCCAGGGCGTTCAGGGCCGAGGCGTTCTCCGGATCGCGCTTGAGCACAGCGCGCAGGTCGCGCTCCAGCAGGTCGAGGCGGCCGATCTTCTCGGCCACCATGCCGCGCGCGTACAGCAGGTCGATGCTGTCCGGGTGGAGCTTGAGGTAGCGGTCGTACAGGTTCCAGGCGTCCTGGTAGCGGCCCGCCTCGCGCAGGATCTCGCCCTCGGTGAGGATGGTGCGGATCTGCACCGCCTCGCTGTCGGTGCCGTTGCGCAGCCGCGCCAGGTGTTCGCGGGCGGCGTCGATCTGGCCCAGCTTGGCCAGCAGGCGGGCGATGCGCAGCTGGGCGTCCAGCGAGTATTCGCCCTGCTGCAGGCGCGAATACCAGGCGATGGCCTCGTCGTAGTGCTTCTGCGCCTCGGCGATGCGCCCCAGGTAGTAAGCCGCCTCGTTGCGGCGGTGGGGCGACTCCAGCAGCCGCTCCAGGTTGGCGCGCGCCGCGTCGTAGCGCTTGAGCTCGATCTGCAGCAGGGCCGTGGCATACACCAGGTCCAAGTCGTCCGGCGCCAGCCGGCGGGCGCGCTGGTAGATGTCCAGGGCGTCCTCGTAACGCTCGGCCTGCACCAGCATGCGCGCATAGTTGTGCAACAGGGCCACATCGCGCGGGTGCCTGGTCACCATCCGCTTCATGTCGCGCAGCGCCTCGTCCACCCTGCCGCTGGCCAGCAGGATGCGGTCGCGCAGGATGCGCGCCGCCTGATCGTCTGGCGCCAGGCGCAGCGCCTCGTCGACGGCCGCCAGGGCGTCGTCCAGCCGCTCGGCGCGGAAGGCCACCTCGGCGTACGCCTTGTGCGCGAAGCTCACCTGCGGGTAGCGCGTCCGCAGCCGGCCCAGCACGGCCAGCGCCTCGTCGGTGAGCGATTTGCGGGCGAACAGCAGGCTGAGCTGGGCGAAGGCGGTTTCCTTGTCGTCGCTGGCGTCGATGAAGCGGATGAAGTGCTCGGTGGCCTCGGACGGCCGGTGCTGCATCATGAGCAGCAGACCGGCGGTCTGGTGCGCCTCCATATTGTCGGGGTCCAGCGCCAGCCAGCGCTCGGTGGCCACCAGGGCCCGCTTGTAGTCCTTGCGGTACAGCGCCACGCGCGCCGCTTGCTCGGCCACCCGCGGATCGTCCGACTCGCGCGCCGCGCGCAGGTAGTATTCGGTGGCCAGCGACAGGTCGCCGCTGCGCCCGGCCAGCTCCGCCACCAGCAGGTCGTAGAACAGCTCGGCCCGTTCCCTGGTCGCCGGATCGAGCGGGATCTGCGCGAAGCGCACCTCCGGCTCCAGCGCCGCGCCCTGCCCCGGCAGGCCGGCGCAGCCCGCCAGCTGCAGTACGGCCAGCAGCGCCGGCCCCGTCAACCATCGTGTGTTCATCGGCGTCCCTCGGATGCCCGCCCAGCGCGGGGGCACCAGTGTACTGTGATTCGGCGAAGGTCCGCGATTATACCGGCTTCACGGCTCCGCCCCGCGCTGCGATGGGCAGGATGCCAAGCAGCGCACGCTGCGCGCTCGCTTGTATTGGGGCAGGCCTTGCCGCAGAATTCCGCCTCTTCGAGGCTGCGGCGCGCGGGGCATGGACGGTCCATCCGGGGCATGGACGGTCCATCGCCGCCTCGAGCCGAATCCCTGTCGCCGGCCACCCTCCGATCCCCACTGAAACCGCATGTCCTTGCTCACCATCGGCATCAACCATCACACCGCTCCGGTGGAGATCCGGGAAAAGGTGAGCTTCGCCCCCGACCGCATCGGGGACACCCTGGCCACGCTGCGGTCCCTGCCGGGGGTGAAGGAGGCGCTGGTGCTCTCCACCTGCAACCGCACCGAGATCACCTGCTGGCACGAGGGCGAGGAGGCGCCGGTGGCGCTGCCGCGCTGGCTGGCCGAGAGCCAGGGCCTTCCCCACGCCACGCTGGCACCTTATCTATATGCGCATCACGGGCGCGAAGCGGTGCGCCACACGCTGCGCGTGGCCTGCGGGCTGGACTCGCTGGTGCTGGGCGAGCCACAGATCCTCGGCCAGCTCAAGGCCGCCTACCAGCAGGCCCTGCAGCACCACAGCGTGGGCCGCTACCTGAGCCGTCTCTACCAACACGCCTTCGCCACCGCCAAGCAGGTGCGCACCGAGACGGCCATCGGCGCCAGCGCCGTGTCGGTGGCCTTCGCCGCCGTCAGCCTGGCGCGCCACATCTTCGGCGACCTGCGCCCGCACACCGCCCTGCTCATCGGCGCCGGCGAGACCATCGAACTCACCGCGCGCCACCTGGCCGGCCAGCACATTGGCGCCATGATCGTCGCCAACCGCACGGTGGAACGGGCCGAGCGGCTGGCCGAGCAGTTCCGCGCCACACCGGTGTGCCTGGACGCGCTGGGCGAGGTACTGCCGAAGGCGGACATCGTCATTTCCTCCACCGCCGCACCACTGCCCATCCTCGGCAAGGGGGCCGTGGAGCGGGCCTTGAAGATCCGCAAGCACCGCCCCATCTTCATGGTCGACATCGCCGTGCCGCGCGACATCGAGCCGGAGGTGGGCACCCTCGACGACGTGTACCTGTACACGGTGGACGACCTAGAGGACGTCATCGAGGAGAACCGCCGCTCGCGCCAGCAGGCTGCCGCCCAGGCGGAGGAGCTGGTGGACGTGCAGGTGGAGGCGTTCATGGGCTGGCTCAATGGCCAGGACGCGGTGCACACCATCCGCGCCTACCGCGAGAAGGGCCAGCGCCTGAGCGCCGAGGTGGCCGCCCAGGCCCGCCGTCTGCACGCGCGCGGCAAGGACCCCGAGGCCATCATCGACTATCTGACCCACACCCTCACCAACAAGCTCCTGCACGACGCCACCAGCACCCTCAACCAGGCCGCCCGCGAAGGCCGCCAGGACCTGATCGAGGCGGCGCGCGTGCTGTTCCGGCTCGACGAGCGCGACGACAGCTGACCGAACCTTGAAAGCCTCCATCGCCCGCAAACTGGAAGACCTGCGCGAGCGCCACGCCGAGCTGAGCGCCCTGCTGGCCGATCCCGAAGTGATCGCCGACCAGGCCCGCTTCCGCGCCCTCTCGCAGGAATACAGCCAGCTGGAGCCGGTGGTACAGGCCTGGGACGCCCACCGCCGCGCCGAGCGGGACCTGGCCGGGGCGCGCGACATGCTGGCCGAGGACGACCCGGAGCTGCGCGCCCTGGCGCAGGACGAGATCCGCGGCCTGGAGGCGCGCCTGGCGGCCCTGGAGGACGAGCTGCAGCGCCACCTGCTGCCCAGGGACCCGCACGATGCGCGCAACGTGTTCCTGGAGATCCGCGCCGGCACCGGCGGCGACGAGGCGGCCCTGTTCGCCGGCGATCTGTTCCGCCTCTACAGCCGCTACGCCGAGCGCCACGGCTGGCGGGTGGAGGTGCTCAGCGCCAGCGAGGGCGAGCAGGGCGGCTACAAGGAGATTATCTGCCGCGTCATCGGCCAGGGCGCCTACTCGCGCCTCAAGTTCGAGTCCGGCGCGCACCGCGTGCAGCGCGTGCCGGAGACCGAGTCGCAGGGGCGCATCCACACCTCCGCGGCCACCGTGGCCATTCTGCCCGAGGTGGACGAGGTGGAGGCGGTGGACATCAACCCCGCCGACCTGCGCGTGGACACCTTCCGCGCCTCTGGCGCCGGCGGCCAGCACGTCAACAAGACCGACTCTGCCGTGCGCCTCACCCACCTGCCCACCGGCATCGTGGTGGAGTGCCAGGACGAGCGCTCGCAGCACAAGAACCGCGCCCGCGCCATGGCCCTGCTGCAGGCCCGCCTGCTGGAGGCCGAGCGCAGCCGCCAGCAGGCCGCCGAATCGGCCCTGCGGCGCAGCCTGGTGGGCAGCGGCGATCGCTCCGAGCGCATCCGCACCTACAACTTCCCCCAAGGGCGGGTCACCGACCACCGCATCAACCTCACCCTCTACAAGCTGGACGAGATCCTGGCCGGCGACCTGGATCTGGTGATCGAACCCCTGCTCAACGAGTACCAGGCCGAGCAGCTGGCCGCCCTGGCCCGGGAAGAGGCCTGACCGAGCCCCCGTGAG
>JALVPS010000053.1 GCA_027031685.1 Gammaproteobacteria bacterium
CCCTCACCTGCCCCACCCTGGATGCCCCGCCCTGGGCGGCCATCGACGCCCTGCTACGCGAGTGGCGGCCGGGCCGTCTGCTGGTGGGCCTGCCCGAGCAACGCCCGGAGACGGCGCCGCTGCTGGCCGCTATCCGCCGCTTCGCCACCGAGCTGACGCAACGTTATAATCTGCCGGTCGATTTCGTCGACGAGCGCCTGTCGTCCCACGAAGCCAACGAACGCCTCAAGCGACAGCGCCAGGCCGGCCGCAAGCGCCGCATCCGCAAACAGGAGATCGATGCCCAGGCCGCCACTATCCTCGTCGAGCGCTGGCTCATGCACAGGATCCACACCCCATGAACCCCGATCCCGGCATCGAAACCCTGGTCAACGAGCTGCGCACCTGGCTGGACACCTTTCCCGGCCCGGAGCCGGCCATGGTGGGCATCCACACCGGCGGAGCATGGATCGCCGAGCGCCTGCACGCCCGCCTCGGCCTGTCGCTGCCACTGGGCACCCTGGATATCTCTTTCTACCGCGACGACTTCACCCGCAAGGGCCTGCACCCGCTGGTGCGCCCGTCACACCTGCCATTCGAGGTGGAGAATCGCCACATCCTGCTGGTGGACGACGTGCTGTACACCGGCCGCACCATCCGCGCGGCGATGAACGAGCTGTTCGATTACGGCCGCCCGGCCAGCATCCGCTTGGTGGTGCTGGCCGAGCGCAACGACCGCGAGCTGCCCATCCAGCCCGACTTCTGCGCCCTGCACTACAACCTCACCCCTGAGCAGCAGATCAAGCTGAGCGGGCCGGATCCGCTGCGCCTGGAACTGCTGGCGCCATGATGCACCCGCCCCAGCCAAGTGCCCTGCCGGCCACCCGGCAGCTCGCGCCCGACGGCCGCCTGCGCCATTTCCTCACCCTGGAGGGGCTGGGCGCCGAACTGCTGCGCGAAATCCTGGCCGTGTCCGAGTCGTTCATGGCCGTGGCGGCACAACCGGTGAAGAAGGTGCCCCTGCTGCGCGGCAAGACCATCTTCAACCTGTTCTTCGAGCCTAGCACGCGCACCCGCACCACCTTCGAGCTGGCCGCCAAGCGCCTGTCGGCGGATGTGATGAACATGAACATCAGCGCCTCCGCCACGCGCAAGGGCGAGAGCCTGCTGGACACGCTGCGCAACCTGGAGGCCATGCACAGCGACATGTTCGTGGTGCGCCACGCCGAGAGTGGCGCGGCCCAGCTCATCGCCCGCCACGTGGCGCCGCACATCAGCGTCATCAACGCCGGCGACGGGCGTCACGCCCACCCCACCCAGGCCATGCTCGACGTGTTCACCATCCAGCGCAACAAGGGCGACGTGCGCGACCTGCGCATCGCCATCGTCGGCGACATCCTGCACTCGCGCGTGGCGCGCTCGCAGATCCACGCCCTCAATATCCTGCACGCCGGCGAGGTGCGCGTGGTGGCCCCCAAGACCCTGCTGCCGACCGACGTGGAGCAGCTGGGCGTGCACATCCACCACGACATGACCAGCGGTCTGCGCGACGTGGACGTGGTCATCATGCTGCGCCTGCAGAAGGAGCGCATGAGCGGCGCCCTGCTGCCCAGCGAGCACGAGTTCTACCGTCTGTACGGGCTCACCGAGGAGCGCCTGGCGGTGGCCCACCCGGAGGCCATCGTCATGCACCCGGGGCCGGTCAACCGCGGCGTGGAGATCGCCTCCGAGGTGGCCGACGGGCCGCGCTCGGTGATCCTGGAGCAGGTCAGCAACGGGCTGGCGGTGCGCATGGCCATCATGTCCATGTGCCTGGGGGCGCGGCCGGGAGGGGCGGCATGAGGCTCAGCATCAGCGGCGGACGCCTGATCGACCCGGCCAACGGCATCGACGCCGTCACCGACCTGCACCTGGCGGACGGCCGCGTGCTGGCCGTGGGGGCGGCGCCGGACGGCTTTCAGGCCGAGCGGCGCATCGACGCGCGCGGGTTGCTGGTGCTGCCCGGCCTGGTGGACCTGGCGGCGCGGCTGGGCGAGCCGGGACACGAACACAAGGCGGACATCGCCTCCGAGACACAGGCGGCGGTGAGCGCCGGCATCACCACCCTGTGTTGCCCGCCCGACACCCAGCCGCCCATCGACTCGGCGGCGGTCATCGAATTCCTCGAGCAGCGCCAGGAGGCGGTGGGCAAGGCGCGCATCGTGGTGGTGGCGGCCATCACCCAGGGGCTGGCCGGCCAGCAGCTGAGCGAGATGGCCAGCCTGCGCGAGGCCGGTTGCGTGGGCGTGGGCAATGCCGACCGGCCCTTCGCCAGCGCCGCCGTGCTGCGCCACGCCCTGGAGTACGCCGCCAGTCTGGGGCTGACCGTGTTCCTGCACCCGGAGCACCCCGAGCTGGCCGGCAACGGCTGCGTGCACGAGGGGCCGGTGGCCACCCGGCTGGGCCTGCCCGCCATCCCGGCCGCGGCGGAGACGGCGGCCATCGGTTTCTACCTGCCGCTCATCGAGCAGAGCGGCGTGCGCGCCCACTTCTGCCACCTGTCCACCGCACGCGGCATGAACATGGTGCGCCGTGCCCGCTACGATGGCCTGCCGGTGAGCAGCGACGTATGCGCCCACCAGCTGTTCCTCACCGAGCTGGACGTGGCCGACTTCAACCCCCTGTGCCACACCCGTCCGCCCCTGCGCGGCCAGCGGGACCGCGATGCCCTGCGCCAGGGCCTGCGCGAGCGCGGCCCGGAGGTGATCTGCTCCGACCACCGGCCGCACGAGCTGGACGCCAAGCTGGCCCCCTTCCAGAGCACCGAGCCGGGCATCTCGGCGCTGGAGACGCTGTTGCCACTTACCCTGCGGCTGGTGGAAGAGGGCGTGCTGGACCTGCCGGCGGCGGTGGCCAAGGTCACCTGCAACCCGGCCGATGTGCTGGGCCTGCCGGTGGGGCGCCTGTCGCTGGGGGCACCCGCCGACCTGTGCCTGGTGGACCCGCGGCGGGAATGGATATGCGACCCGCAGCGCCTGCTGAGCCGCGGCAAGAACTCGCCCTTCGGCGGCTGGAGCTTCCGCGGCCAGGCAGTGCTCACGGTGGTGGGGGGCGAGGTGGTGTTCGAGCGCTGAGGCCGCCGCGGCGGCCCGTCAGCGGTCGATGCGCGAGTGCGAGAAGGGCTGCAGATCGTCCAGTGTGCCGGATTCCCTGCCATCCGGCCCTTCTTTCTCCAGAAAGGGGCTGACCATATTGGGCTCGGTGGGCAAGGACTCGGCCGGCGAGGGGGCCTTTTTCGCCCCGGGCGGCGCGGTCAGGCCGGTGGTATCGGACATGCCGCCACCGAAATTGATGCGCCACTCCAGGTTGTTGCGCGAATCGGCGTTGGCCAGCGCATCCTCGCGCGTGATCTGGCCCATTTCGTACAGGGCGTACAGCGACTGGTCGAAGGTCTGCATGCCAGCCGAGGAGGACTTCTCCATGACCTCCTTGATGGCGCCGATCTCGCCCTTGGCGATCAGCTCGGCCACGAAAGGGGTGTTGATGAGCACCTCCACCGCCGGCACCCGGCCCGACTCCACCCCCTGCACCAGCCGCTGCGACACCACCGCGCGCAGGTTGAGGGACAGATCCATGAGGATCTTGCCGCGCGCGTCGCTGGGGAACATGTTGATGATGCGGTCCAGCGCCTGGTTGGCATTCACCGCGTGCAGGGTGGACAGCACCAGGTGGCCGGTGTCGGCGAAGTTGAGGGCCGCCTGCATGGTCCCGGCGTCGCGGATCTCGCCGATCATGATCACGTCCGGCGCCTCGCGCATGGCCTCGCGCAGCGCGTTCTCGTAGTTGAGGGTATCGATGCCCACCTCGCGCTGGCCGACGATGGACTGCTTGTGCGTGAAGGTGAACTCGATGGGATCCTCGATGGTGAGGATGTGGCCCGTCTTGCGCGCGTTGCGGTAGTCGATCATGGAGGCCAGGGTGGTGGACTTGCCGGTGCCCGTGGCCCCCACCACCAGCACCAGGCCGTTCTTGTACATGATCATTTCCTTGAGCACCTCGGGCAGGTGCAGGGAATCGAGCGGCGGGATGCGCGAGGAGATGTAGCGGATGACCATGGACACCTCGCCGCGCTGCAGATAGATGTTGCAGCGGAAACGGCCCACGTCCGGGATGGACACCCCCACGTTCATCTCCAGGTTGGCCTCGAACTCGGCGCGCTGCTCGGCGTTCATCAGCTCGTAGGCCACGCGTCGCACCACCCCCGGCTTGAGGGGCGCCTCCGACACCGGCACCACCTTGCCCTGCACCTTGATGCAGGGCGGCGCGCCGGTGGTGAAGAACAGGTCCGAGGCCCCCTTGCTGGCCATGAAATGCAAATAGGATTCGATCTTCATCGGCGCTTCTTCTCAACCCCCGTCGTCTGTCGTTATTGCTCGGCCGCTGATCAGGTTTTTTTTAGCAGCCCCCCCTCCGGCGCATCCTGGATTTCCAGACCATCCGCACCAGCCAGCAGATCGTCGGCACGGCCCCGCTTGCTCTCCAGCTTGATGCGCAGGCGCAGATCATTCACCGAATCGGCATGGCGCAGCGCTTCTTTATAGTCGATCAGGCCCCGCTCATAGAGGTTGAACAAGGCCTGGTCGAAGGTCTGCATGCCCAGCTCGGTGGACTTCTTCATGAGCTCCTTCATCTCCTGCACGCGACCCTTGAGGATGAGGTCCGACATGAGGGGCGTGTTGATGAGGATCTCCACCGCCGGCACGCGCCCCACCCCGCCGGCGCGCCGCACCAGACGCTGCGACAGTACCGCCTTGAGATTGAGCGACAGGTCCATGAACAGCTGATGGTGGCGCTCCTCGGGGAAGAAGTTGATGATGCGGTCGATGGCCTGGTTGGTGGTGTTGGCGTGCAGGGTGGCCAGCACCAGGTGGCCGGTCTCGGCGAAGGCGATGGCGTACTCCATCGTCTCGCGGTCGCGGATCTCGCCGATCATGATCACGTCCGGCGCCTGGCGCAGGGTGTTCTTGAGGGCCACCTCGTAGGATTCCGTGTCCACCCCCACCTCGCGCTGCGTGACGATGCAGTTGCGGTGCTCGTGGATGAACTCGATGGGATCCTCGATGGTGATGATATGGCCGTGGGTCTTCTCGTTGCGGTGGCCCACCATGGCCGCCAGGGTGCTGGACTTGCCCGAGCCGGTGGCCCCTACCACGATTACCATGCCCATCTTGCTGAGCGCGATATTGCGCAGGATGGGCGGCATGTTGAGCTCTTCCAGGGAGGGGATCCTGGCCTGGATCTTGCGCAGCACCATGCCGTAGGTGCCCTTCTGGGTGAAGGTGGCCACCCGGAAGCGCGACAGGCCCGGCACCGAGATGGCGAAGTTGCTCTCCTGGTTGCGCTCGAAGTCGGCCAGCTGCTTGTCGTTCATGATGGAGCGCACCAGCACCTGGGTGTGCGACGGCGTGAGCGGCTGATTGGTCAGGTGCACCAGCTGGCCGTCGGTCTTGATGCTGGGCGGCGCGCCGGCGGTGATGAACAGGTCGGAACCGTTGCGCTCCACCATGGCGCGCAGCAGATCGTTGATGAATTCGACAGCCTTTTCCCTTTCCATCGCTTCCTCGCTGGGTGGCCCTGCGCCCTCCCACGCAGTGGCGCGCCATTGATCGCGCTACAGCGCGTCCGGATTGTTGGCCCGCGCCCGCGCCTCCTCGCGGCTGATGATACCGCGCGAAAGCAGATCCTTGAGACACTGGTCGAGGGTCTGCATGCCCTCACGCTGGCCGGTCTGGATGGCGGAGAACATCTGCGCCACCTTGTTCTCGCGGATGAGATTGCGGATGGCGGGCGTGCCGATCATGATCTCATGCGCCGCCACCCGGCCACCACCGGCCTTCTTGAGCAGGGTCTGCGAAATCACCGCGCGCAAGGACTCGGACAGCATGGCGCGCACCATCTCCTTCTCGTTGGCCGGGAACACGTCCACGATACGGTCGATGGTCTTGGGCGCCGAGGTGGTGTGCAGGGTGCCGAACACCAGGTGGCCGGTCTCGGCCGCGGTGAGCGCCAGGCGAATGGTCTCCAGGTCGCGCATCTCGCCCACCAGGATGGCATCCGGATCCTCGCGCAGGGCCGAGCGCAACGCTTCGCTGAAGCCGTGCGTATCGCGGTGCACCTCACGCTGGTTGACCAGGCACTTCTTGGACTCGTGCACGAATTCGATGGGGTCCTCGATGGTCAGGATGTGGCCGTACTCGTTTTCGTTCTTGTGGTCCACCAAGGCCGCCAGGGTGGTGGACTTGCCCGAGCCGGTGGGGCCGGTCACCAGCACCAGGCCGCGCGGCAACAGGGCCAGCTCCCTGAACACCTTGGGCGCGCCCAGCTCGTCCAGCGACAGCACCTTGGAAGGGATGGTGCGGAACACCGCCGCCGCGCCCCGGTCCTGCACGAAGGCGTTCACGCGGAAGCGTGCCAGGTCCTTGATCTCGAAGGAGAAGTCTGTCTCCAGATACTCCTCGTAGTCCTTGCGCTGCTTGTCGTTCATGATGTCGTAGACGAGCGCATGGACCTGCTTGTTGGAGAGCGGCGGGACGTTGAGGCGACGGATGTCGCCGTCGATGCGGATCATGGGCGGCAGACCGGCCGACAGGTGCAGGTCGGAGGCGCCGTTCTTGACGCCGAAGGCCAGGAGTTGCGTGATGTCCATATGCGATGATATCCCCAACGGAAGGCGGAATGTCGATACCGATCCGCGCAGGATAATGAGCGCCCGGCCGGATGCGAAGCCGGGGCACGACAAAGATTGAGGACAATCACATGGCCCCGGACGAGCTCTGTGAACGACTGGACCACCTGCAGGCTGCGCTGCGCGAGGCGGAGCGGCGCCACGGCCGTCCCGCCGGCAGCGTGCGCCTGGTGGCGGTGAGCAAGACGCAGCCGGTGGCGCACCTGCGGGCGGCGCTGGCCTGCGGGCAGCGGGCCTTCGGCGAGAACTACGCTCAGGAGTTCCACGACAAGGTGACGGCCATCGGCACGGAGGCCGCCGAGTGGCACTTCATCGGCCCCCTGCAGAGC
>JALVPS010000054.1 GCA_027031685.1 Gammaproteobacteria bacterium
GCGATCAGCTGAGCTTCTTGGCCTTCTCGACCGCTTCCTCGATGGTGCCCACCATGTAGAAGGCCTGCTCGGGCAGGTGGTCGTACTCGCCGTTGACGATGGCCTTGAAGCCGGCAATGGTGTCTTTCAGGGAGACGTACTTGCCGGGCGCCCCGGTGAACACCTCAGCCACGAAGAAGGGTTGCGACAGGAAGCGCTGGATTTTGCGCGCCCGGGCGACGATGAGCTTGTCCTCCTCGGACAGCTCGTCCATGCCCAGGATGGCGATGATGTCCTTGAGCTCCTTGTAGTGCTGCAGGGTGCCCTGCACGGCGCGCGCCACGTTGTAGTGCTCCTCGCCCACCACGTGCGGGTCGAGCTGGCGGGAGGTGGAATCGAGCGGATCCACCGCCGGGTAGATGCCCAGCTCGGCGATCTGCCGCGACAGCACCAGGGTGGCGTCCAGGTGGGCGAAGGTGGTGGCCGGCGAGGGGTCGGTGAGGTCGTCGGCCGGCACGTACACGGCCTGGAAGGAGGTGATGGAGCCGGTCTTGGTGGAGGTGATGCGCTCCTGCAGCACGCCCATCTCCTCGGCCAGGGTGGGCTGGTAGCCCACCGCCGAGGGCATGCGCCCCAGCAGGGCCGACACCTCGGTGCCGGCCAGGGTGTAGCGGTAGATGTTGTCGATGAACATGAGGACGTCGCGGCCCTCGTCGCGGAACTTCTCGGCGATGGTCAGGCCGGTGAGGGCCACGCGCAGGCGGTTGCCGGGCGGCTCGTTCATCTGCCCGTACACCAGGGCCACCTTGTCCAGCACGCCGCCCTCTTCCATCTCGTGGTAGAAGTCGTTGCCCTCGCGGGTGCGCTCGCCCACGCCGGCGAACACCGAGTAGCCGGAGTGCTCCACGGCGATGTTGCGGATCAGCTCCATGAGGGTCACGGTCTTGCCCACGCCGGCGCCGCCGAACAGGCCGATCTTGCCGCCCTTGGCGATGGGCATGATGAGGTCGATGACCTTGATGCCGGTCTCCAGGATCTCCACGGAGGCGGCCTGGTCCTCGTAGCTGGGGGGCGGGCGGTGGATGGGCATGCGCTCGTCGGTCTGCACCGGGCCGGCCTCGTCCACCGGCTCGCCCAGCACGTTGAGCACGCGCCCCAGGGTGGCCTCGCCCACCGGCACCATGATGGGCTCGCCGGTATTGATCACGTTCATGCCGCGCTTGAGCCCGTCGGACGGGCCCATGGCGATGGTGCGCACCACGCCGTCGCCCAGCTGCTGCTGCACCTCCAGCGTCAGGTCGTCGAAGTCGGTGACCTTCAGGGCGTCATAGACCTTGGGCACCTCGCTGCGCGGGAACTCCACGTCCACCACCGCGCCGATCACCTCTACGATGTTTCCAGAAGTCATGTTCTATTGCCTCAAAATTCCAGATGCGTTGTTTGTCGACGCTAGACCGCTGCCGCGCCGCTGACGATTTCGGAAATCTCCTGCGTGATGGCCGCCTGGCGCGCCTTGTTGTAGGCCAGCTGCAGCTCGTGGATGAGCTCGCCGGCGTTGTCCGAGGCGGCCTTCATGGCCACCATGCGGGCCGACATCTCGCAGGCTACGTTCTCCACCACGCCCTGGTACACCTGGGACTCGATGTAGCGCATGAGCAGGGCGTCCAGCACCTCCTTGGAGTCGGGCTCGTAGATGTAGTCCCAGTAGTGCTTGAGGGCCTCGTCCTCGTCCGGCTGCACGGGAATGAGCTGGGTCAGACGCGGCTTCTGCGTCATGGAGTTGATGAACTCGTTCTCGGCCAGCAGCAGCTGGTCGATCTGGCCCGCCTCGTAGGCATCCAGCATGACCTTGATGGTGCCGATCAGGTCCGTCAGGTGGGGCGAGTCGCCCAGGTCGGTGAGGCTGGCCGTGATGTTGCCCAGGCGCCGGAAGAAGGCCTGCGCCTTGTTGCCCAGCACGCACAGGTCCACCGCCACGCCGGCCTCCTCCAGCTCGGCCAGCTTGTTCACCACCAGCTTGAAGAGGTTGATGTTGAGGCCGCCGCACAGGCCGCGGTCTGTGGAAATGACGATGATGCCCGCCCGCCGCACCGGCCGCTGCTCCAGGAAGGGGTGGCGGTACTCGGGGTGGGCGTTGGCCAGGTGGCCGATCACCTTGCGGATGCGCTGGGCGTAGGGCTTGGAGGCCTCCATGCGCTCCTGCGCCTTGCGCATCTTGCTGGCGGCCACCATCTCCATGGCCTTGGTGATCTTCTGCGTGCTCTTGATGCTCTTGAT
>JALVPS010000055.1 GCA_027031685.1 Gammaproteobacteria bacterium
GATTTCACGCCACTGGAACAACTACAGGACTTCGTGGCGGAGCTGCTGGCCAGACGGCGGGCCATCGAAGGCCAGGACGACGAGGAACTCACCTTGGTCTATGCGCGGGCGCTGCTGTTGCACGCCTTGGTGCGCCCGGCGCTGGACGACTTCCCCGCCCAGGTGGTGGTCATCGGCCCCACCCAGTCCGGCAAGAGCACGGCGGTCAACCTGCTGCTGGGACGCGAGGCGGCCCAGGCCAGCCCGCTGGCCGGCTTCACCCGCCACGCACAGGGTTTCTCTCCTCGCCCGGTGGACGACCGCCTGCGCGCCGCGCTGGACAGCCTGCTGCCCGACCTGCGGCGCACCGACCCGGCCTCGCTCGACCCCGAGCACCTGGACCAGTACGCCCTCACCGAGACCCCTGGGGCCGACCCCTTCCTCACACCGCCGCCCCTATGCTGGGACACGCCCGACTTCGACTCCGTCAACTCCCGCCACTACCGCTCCGTGGTGCCCCTGCTGGGCGCCCTGGCGGACGTGCTGGTGCTGGTGGTGAGCCGCGAGAAGTACGCCGACCAGGCGGTGTGGGAGACGCTGCGCCTGCTGTGCGAGGTGCCGCGCCGGCTGGTCGTGTGCGTCAACAAGGTCGGCGAGGCGCAGCGCGCCGAGCTGGAGGCCGCCGTGCGCAACAAGTTCGCCCAGGAAGGCATCGCCACCGCCAGCCTGCTCACCCTGCCCTATCTGGATGGCGCACCCTTCGACGCGCTGCTGGCGGCGGCCGGTCCGCTGCGCACGGCGACCGCCGAGACGGCCCGCACCGCCCCGCCCACCGTGGGGGCGCGCGAGCTGCAGCTCTTCCTGCAGCGCCACTGGCCGGAATGGACCGCCCCGCTGCGCCGCGAGCATGCCGCCGATGCCGCCTGGCAGGGGCTGGTGGAGGCCGCCCTGGCCGAGGCGCGCGAGGTGTACGAGCGCGACTACCTGCGCAACCCGGACTACGGCGACACCCTGCAGCGGGCCATGGTGCAACTGCTGGAGCTGCTCGAGGTGCCGGTCCTGGCGGCCGGTCTGGCACGCCTGCGGGAGGCCATCACCTGGCCGGCGCGCACCCTGGGCAGCCTGCTCAAGCGGCAGGGACCGAGCGCCGAGCAGGTCACCCGCGACAACGAGGCGGAGGCCGTGACGGCCGCCGTGCAACACGCCCTGGTACAGCTTCAGCACCAGGCCGCCGAGGAGGCCAGCGGCGAGGGACCGTCGACCCCCTGGTGGCAGACCCTGTGGCGCGCCCTCAACGAGCGGCGCCGCCCACTGGAGGCCACCCTGACCGAGCGCATCACCGCCCACCAGCGCGACTTCGCGCCCCACATCCGCGACGCCGCCCAGCGCATGTACCAGCATCTGCAACAGAGCCCGGCCACCCTCAACAGCCTGCGCGCGGCGCGCGTCACGGCCGATGCCGCCGCCGTGACCCTGGCCCTCAAGACCGGCGGCATCGGCCTCAACGACCTGGTGCTGGCGCCGGCCATGCTGTCGTTCAGCTCGCTACTGGCCGAGACCGCCGTGGGACGCTACATGCGCACCGTGGAGGCCGAACTGAAGGAGACCCAGATGCAGTCCGTCCAGACCCACGTCCTCGACCCCCTGCGCGAAGCGCTGCTGGCCTTGCCGGCGCGCATGGACGACGCGCGCCGCTATGGCATCGACGCCGGGCGCCTGGCACGCGCCGACACCGCCCTGGAGGCCCTGGCGTGAGCGGCTTCGAGGCCCTGCACCGGGAGCTGCTGGCCTGGGCCGAGGCGGCCGCCGCCGAGGGCTGGATCCCGCCCCACGACCTGCAGGCCCTGCGCGAGGTGGAGCGTCAGTCGATGGAGAACCTGTTCCAGCGCCACGCCACGCGGCCGCTCATCGTCGCCCTGTTCGGCGGCACCGGCGTGGGCAAGAGCAGCCTCCTCAACCGCCTGGCCGGCGAGCCCATCGCCCGCGTGGGCGTGGCCCGCCCCACCTCGCACGAGGTCACCCTCTACCTGCACCGCGACTTCCAGGTGGAACGCCTGCCCCCCGAGCTGCCCCTGGCCGAGACGCGCATCGCCTACCACCACCGCGACGACCGCCGCCTGGTGGCCTGGCTGGACATGCCGGACATCGACAGCACCGAACACCACAACCGCGAGCTGGTGGAGCGCTGGCTGCCCTACGTGGACTGGCTGGTGTACGTGGTCAGCCCGGAGCGCTACTCGGACGACATCGGTTGGCGCTTCGTGCAGCGGCGCCGCCAGCGCCACGCCTGGCTGTTCGTCATGAACCAGTGGGACCAGGGCAGCCCGGAACAGCTGGCCGACTTCCGCCGCCGGCTGGAGGCCGAGGGCTTCCACGAGCCGGTCATTCTGCGCACCGCCTGCGTCGAGCCACGCATCGAGGACGACTTCGAGCGGCTGGAGGGCACCATCCGCGACGCCATCCGCCAGTACGGGCTGGAACTGTTGCAGGCGCTGGGCGTGCAGGCCCGCATCCGCGAGCTGCAGGACCACGCCGCCCGCTTCGACGCCGACCTGGGGGACGACGGCGCCTGGCAGGCCGCCCGGACCGACTGGCAGGCCACTGCCCGCCAGCGTCTGGCCGAGCTGGGCGAGCTGCTGAACGAGAGCGCCACGGCCACCGCCCTCGCCGTGGGGACCGGTGGCGGCAAGAACCGCGCCCTGGACCCGGCCGCCCTGGCGCGCAAGGTGTGGACGCAGCGCCACCAGCTGCGCTGGCAGGATCTGCTCACCGAGCTGCACAACGTCCTGCTGCGCCACGACCTGCCCGGCCCGCCCGCCGAGCAGGCCCTGCAGGCCCTCACCCTGCGCGGCGAGGAGCGCGCCGTGGCCGCCCTGGAGGACGCCCTCGCCGCCGCCCTGGCCCGTCCGGGCACCCCCCTGCAGCGCCACCTGTACGCCTTCACCGGCTGGCTGGGCGGCCTGCTGCCCCTGGCCGCCGCCGGCTGGGCCGTGTTCCACGTCGTGCGCACCTTCTGGTATGGCACCCTGGGCGAACAGCACTTCCTGGGCGTCAACTTCGCCATCCACGCCGGCCTGCTCATCGGCCTCGCCTGGCTCGTGCCCTGGCTGCTGCACCGCCGTCTGCGCCCCTCACTGGCGCGCAGTGTGGCGCGCGGCCTGCAGGGCGGCATCGACGCCGCGCAGGCCCGGCTGCAGACCGCCCTCGACCAGGCCTGGCAGCAACTCGTCGAACGGCGCGACGCGCAGCGTACCGCCCTGCGCGCCATCGCCGAGCGCTTCGCCGACACCGACCAGCGCGCCCTGCAGCAGCTGAGCGGTTTTGTGGCGCGGGCGCCGGCCGACGCCACCTAGCAGCAGGCCCCACCCCTCACCGCGAACGCCATGTCCCAGCCCCTGCCCTCCCCCGACCGCTGGATCGTCTTTACCGACCTGGACGGCACCCTGCTCGACCACCACAGCTACCGCTGGGATGCCGCCGCGCCGGCCCTGCGCCGGCTGACGGCGCAGGGCATGCCGGTGGTGCCCAACTCCAGCAAGACCCTGGCCGAGCTGGCTGCGCTGGTGACCGAGCTGGACCTGCCCTGGCCGGTGGTGGCGGAGAACGGCAGCGTGGTGGCCTGGCCGGCCGGGCGGGCGGACGCCACCCACGAGCTGGGCGGCCGGCGCTGGCGGGTGCAGTTCCTGGGCCGGCCACGGGCGGACATCCTGGCCACGCTGGCGGCACTGCGCGCCGTCCGCGGCTGGCGCTTCCGCGGCTTCGCCGACATGACGCCAGCGGAGATCGCGGCCCTGACCGGGCTGGATGAAGCGGCCGCGGCGCGCGCCGCCGAGCGGCTGGCCAGCGAACCGCTGCTGTGGGAGGACGGGGCGACCGAGCCGGCCGCCCTGAGCGAGGCGCTGGCGGCGACCGGTCTGCAGCTCACCCGTGGCGGGCGCTTCTGGCACGCCATGGGGCGCACCAGCAAGGCGGCGGCCATGACCGCGGTGGCGGCGGCGCTGGGGCGCGATTTCGCCATCGCCCTGGGCGACGGGCCCAACGACGCGGAGATGCTGGCGGCGGCAGACGTGGCGATAATCGTGCACAATCCTGAGGGAAATCCACCCGAACTGCCACCCGAGCCGGGGCAGCGGCGCCTGCACACGCGGGCCGTCGGCCCGGCGGGGTGGGCGGAGGCAATGGATATCCTGCTGGATACCGCAAGCGAAGGAGAGAGCCATGGCTGATTTCTATCAGGGCGGGGTGATCACCACCCTGCACAATCTCACCGAGCGGCCCACGGAGGCGCTGGAGGCCGAGCTGACCCGCTTCGCGCACCGCAAGCCCATGACTCTGATCCTGCCGTCACTGTACAGCGAGCTGCAGGGGCCCGCCCTGGCGCACATCGTGGACGAGCTGACCCACGCCACCTACATCGACGAGATCGTGGTGGGCCTGGACCGCGCCGACGCCGACGATTTCGCCCACGCGCGCCAATTCTTCGGCCGCCTGCCCCAGCGCGTGCGCATCCTGTGGCAGGACGGACCGCGACTGCGCGCCCTGGACGAACAGCTGGCCGAGGAAGGGCTGGCGCCGCGCCGGGAGGGCAAGGGACGCAACGTGTGGTACTGCCTGGGTTATGTGGCCTCCGCCAATCGAGCGCGGGCCATTGCCCTGCACGACTGCGACATCATCACCTACTCGCGCCAGCTGGTGGCGCGCCTGTTCTATCCGGTGGCCAACCCCAATTTCGGCTTCGAGTTCTGCAAGGGTTATTACGCGCGTGTCACCGACGACAGCCTGGGCGGGCGCGCTACGCGCCTGTTCGTGCAGCCGCTGGTGCGCAGTTTGCAGAAGATCCTGGGCGACATCGACTACCTGCGCTTCCTGGACTCCTTCCGCTACCCGCTCTCGGGCGAGTTCTCCATGCGCAGCGAGCTCATCGAGGCACTGCGCATCCCCAGTGACTGGGGTCTGGAGATCGGCATGCTGTCCGAGGTCTATCGCAATACCGCGTCCCGCCAGGTGTGCCAGGTGGACATCGCCGACAACTACGACCATAAGCACCAGGACCTGGGCGACGGCGAGCGCCGGGGTGGCCTGTCACGCATGAGCTACGAGATCGCCAACTCCCTGTTCCGCAGGCTCGGCACCGAGGGCATTCCCATGGACCAGAGCCTGTTCCGCGCCCTCAAGGCCTGCTACTACCGCGAGGCGCTGGACATGCTGGAGCGCTACGAGGCCGACGCCCGCATCAACGGCCTGCGCCTGGACCGGCACAACGAGGAGGGGGCCATCGAGATCTTCTCGCGCAGCATCATCGACGCCGGCGCCCAATACATGGAAAACCCCATGGGAGTCCCTTTCATCTCCAACTGGAGCCGCGTGTTCAGCGCCATCCCCGAATTCACCCAGCAGCTCCTGGCGGCGGTGGAGGCCGACAACGCCTGACGGCGCCGGCCGGCCCGGACTCACCTCACCGCACCAGCCGGTAGCAGGGCCGGTAGGCGGTGCCGGGCAGTTTCATGCGCTGCTGTTCGACGAAGGCGCGCAGCAGGGCGTCGAGGGCGTCCATGATGTCGCGCTCGCCGCAGATCTCGAACGGGCCATGCCGCTCGATGGCCGTGATGCCCTCCTCCTTGACGTTGCCGGCGACGATGCCGGAGAACAGGCGACGCAGGTGGGCGGCCAGCTGGTGGGGCGGCTGTTCGCGGTGGATCTGCAGGGCGCGCATGTTGTCGTGGGTGGGATGGAAGGGCTGCTGGAAGGCGGGGTCGATGCGCAGGCGCCAGTTGAAGTAGAAGGCGTCGTCGGTCTCCCGGCGGTAGGCCTTGACGGCGGCGATGCCGGCCTTGATGTGACGGGCGACAGCCACCGGATCGTCCATGATGACGGTGTAGCGGGTCTGGGCGGCGGGGCCGAGGGTGCGGCCGATGAAGTCGTTGATCTGCTCGAAGTAGCCGCTGGCGCCGGCCGGCCCGGTGAAGACCACCGGGAAGGGCAGCTCGGCGTTGTCGGGATGGAGCAGGATGCCCAGCAGGTAGAGGATCTCCTCGGCAGTGCCCACCCCGCCGGGAAAGACCACGATGCCGTGCCCCAGGCGCAGGAAGGCCTCCAGACGCTTTTCGATGTCCGGCAGGATGACCAGCTCGTTGACGATGGGGTTGGGCGCCTCGGCGGCGATGATGCCCGGCTCGGTGACGCCCAGGTAACGCCCGTGGTGGAAGCGCTGCTTGGCGTGGCCGATGGTGGCGCCCTTCATGGGCCCCTTCATGGCGCCCGGCCCGCAGCCGGTGCAGATGTTCAGCCCGCGCAGGCCCAACTCGTAGCCGACCCGCTTGGTGTAGTCGTATTCCGTGCGCGGGATCGAGTGGCCGCCCCAGCACACCACCAGACGCGGCTCGACGCCGGTCTGCAGTACACCGGCGTTGCGCAGCACGTGGAACACCGCGTCGGTGACACCCTCCGAGGTGTTGAGGTCGATATGGGCGTTGTTGGCAATCTCGTCCCCCACGTACACGATGTCGCGCAACACGGCGAACAGGTGCTCGCCGATGCCGCGGATGATCTCGCCATCCACGAAGGCGCTGGCGGGCGCGCCCCGCAGCTGCAGGCGTATGCCACGCTCGTTCTGCAACACGCGGATATCGAAGTCGCGGTAGCGCGCCAGCAGGGCCTTGCCATCGTCGGTGCGGCTGTCGCTGCTGAGCACCGCCAGCGAGCAGTTGCGGAACAGGCGGTACAGGCCGCCGCGGGTGGTGTCCTGCAGCTTGCTCACCTCGGCGCGCGAGAGGATGTCCAGATGCCCCCGCGGGGTGACGAGGGCGTCCACGGTTTCCACGCTCATGAGTGCACTCCTGATTGTGAAGGCGACACTTTAGCAGCCGCCGCCCCTCAGTAACGCAATGACATACGCAGGCACAGGGCGTGCAGCGCCTCGTCGGCCCGATCCGCGCCCAGCGCCAGGGTCACGCGCGGCGACGACCAGCCCAGCTGCCACAGATCCAGGGCCGGCCACCACGCCAGGCCCAGCC
>JALVPS010000056.1 GCA_027031685.1 Gammaproteobacteria bacterium
GTATTTTGATACAATCGCGTCGAGGCTTCAGCGCTGGGTTGAACAAGATGAGGTTACCGTGTTGGTAGGAGAGGCGGAGGTGGCCAATCTCCAGCCATTGATTCCCGAGGGTGCACGAGGGGAGGCATTGCTGGCCATGCTTATCCTGGCCTTTCCTGAGGTGCGGTGGCTGTTTGGCGTGATGAAGGGAGGCACCCCCAGGGATACTTCTGATGATGTTCGCGAGTTTATTGGTCGTCACGGAATCCACCGGATTTTCAAAAAAGAGGGATCGCCTTTGTTCGACGGGTATGGATTGCGCAATCTTGTGCGCCGAAATTCGTGTGGCTATGGTGCTAGTTATCTGTCATTGCGGGAGCACTCCGCTGTGGCGATGGACGAAGAGTCCGAGTATGTGATGTTACACGGATGGGCTGCGTACCGGTTTGGGTTTCGGTGCCATATTGTGGCTCGGGAATGCCAGGCCGGCGATATTCTTGGTAAGGGGGGCTGCGGTGAGGGCAAGGAACGGGGGGAATTCGAGGTTCAAGGGGCCGAGTCGCCCTGCCTGGTACTGGAAGATGTTTACCTGAATTTTCCAGATGATGACGACAAGGGCTTGTCTGATTTGAAGAAGCGCGGTAAGTGTTTTCCGGGCCTTGAGGATGTGCCCTATCGTGTACTTGCCACCTCGGGTCATGATGTGAGGGGGCAAAGGGATAACTGTTCTTATGTAAGGGGAAAGCGGTCTTCTGGCAAGTGGGTACGTTATATCTACAAACCCTATGCTGGCATTTTTTCTCTTTGGAAGGAGTCCGGTCTTTCGAATGTTCGGTTCAGGCAATGCGGAAGCGGCATGAGTCACCCGGGGGCTGCCCCTGGCTTTTGTTGGCCGCCTAACTGGTCGAAAATGGGCGTAGAGTCGGAAGCGCCGGGGGGGCACAGTAGTCCAGGCATTCTGGTGGAGGTGGCGCGGCATATGCTCAATCGGGCAGAGCAAATGCTTAACAACGGTATCGCGACGGTCGATGAGGCGCTACGGGGCGCGGTATTGGCCAGTGATGCACTCGAGTTGCTTGGCGGCAAGACGCCCACCATGTCTGCCGAGGCGTTGGCGCTGAAGCATCAGTTCGAGGTGCATGCGGAGTGCCAGTTTTGTGGTGTAGAGCACCACCTGAACATGAAGGATCGTCTCAAGGAGATTGCGCGTGACGCGGGTGCCATCTCGCAATGGTTTCACCCATCCATAAGAAAGCGGACGGCGCTGAACATCCGTCTGGATGTGGTCAATAGGCTGGTGCGCATCCTGCGTGAATATAACCAGTTCGACGAAGAGCGATATTGCCTGGTGGAAGCCCGGCGCTTGCATCGTAACCTCTACATTCAAAGTCGCTGGTGGCGCCGTGGAATTGCTCCATTTGTATGGTATGCGGATTGGCTGCTGTCGTCGTTTCCGCGGTTCGTGGTGGCAATCGGTATTTGGGTCGGCACCATTTGGGGGATTTATCATTTTCTCGGTGTGGGGAGCGGGCACGGAAAGGATCGTGGTGATGCCTTTGATTATGCTGTCGGCACCTTTTTCGGTATCGATACCGTGGCCGGGCATTCGGTCCTTGGTGCGTTGGTCATCATGGCGGGAATTTTCCATCTGGGCGTGTTTATATCTCTAATATATGATCTGGTTAACAGGAGGTAGAGGGGTTGTGGCTGAGTCGGAAATAACTTCAAATGTCGCTCACAATATGGAGTCTGGCGTTGCAGGTGCCGAGAGGTGGTCCCGGAAATGCCTTGTCCGGTATGCCATTTGGATGGTTTTGGCGTTGGTTGCATTTGTATTCGTTATTGTTTTCTGGTCTTGGTATTGTGTTTTTTACTCGGGTGGGTCTTGGTCCTGGCCTTCCGTAACCGCATATTTTATTACAGTTTCTTCACTTTTGGGGCTTGTGGGGCTGTTGCTGTATTCCGTTCTTTTTGTGATCAGATTGGATGGGGATTTGTAAATAAATTTCTGGTTCCGGATCCCTGCTTGCCATGGGCATGCACCCGATGGCGCCGGCTTTCAATGCCGCAGATGCCGTGGGAGTGGCGCCCCCGACGCTGGTGTGGTTTTGCCGTTTTGCCAACCAGCGCGCATTTTGCCGCTTTTTTTCGTGCCGTCCGCCGGGTAAGTTCACCGCCCGGACCCTGCCCGACGAGGATGCCCATGCCCCGTGCCCCGCTGCCCCTGGCCCTGCTTGCCGCCCTTGCTTGGCCGACCCCGCCGCTGGCGGCCGCCGCGCGCGACGATCAGGTGCAGGTCGATCCCCAGGTGGTGCGTGACTGTCGCACCGAGGGCCGGGCCATGGGCATGGCCGGCGCCCAGCTCGAGCAGTACGTGCGCGAGTGCGTGCTGGACTTCTACGACACCCACGTGACCGTCACCCGCCTGCCCGGCGACTGAGGCGCGCCCGAAGGGACGGCCGTGGGCCGCCGCCCCGGTGTGCTGCTGGCGGTGAGGGGCGTACGGCCCCATCCGTCTCGCAGGCGTCATGGCCTTGCCTCCCCCGATCCCGCCTCCTTACGGTAATAGCCGTGAAAACAAGTGCTTATTTTCGCAACCCGGTACAGGCCAAGCGTCCCTATGTCACCGAAGCGATATGTCGGGAAGTGATTGCCAGGGCGGTCCGCCGTGAGGTTCAGGCGGATGGTCGCATCCGTTACTGGGGCCGGGTGGGTGAACGATGGCCGCGAGTGGTGGTGTTGGAAGACGACGAAACCCTGCACAATGCTTTCTACGATCAGAGGTTCACACCATGAGGCTGCAATACGATCGGGAGACCGATTCTCTCTATATCCATCTGAGCGAACGGCCGGGTGTCGACGCCGAGGAGGTGGCCGAAGGCGTGGTGCTGGACTTCGCGGAGGACGGGACATTGGTAGGCATCGACATCCAGCACGCCAGTGAACGGACCGACGTGGCGCGCATGGTCTTCGAGCAGATCCCTGCCGATGCGGCCTGAATGCCGGAGATGTCGGGCCGGGGCATGATACCGGCCCCGCCATTGACACCGCCCCGCGGGGACGGGGCGGACGGTCGCCTTTCCCCCGTCACCCCGTGTGCGCCGTGCCGCGGCGCTCCGGTATAGTGCAACGGACGTTCCAGCCGGCCCCCGCCCATGCATACCGACCTGCTCGCCATGGTGCTCGTCCTGCTCGCCCTGTCCGTGGGGGCGGTGGCGCTGCTGCGCCGCGCGCACCTGCCGCCGGTGCTGGGCTATCTGCTGGTGGGCATTCTGGCCGGGCCCCACGCCCTGGGCTGGATTCCGGCCAGCGACACCCTGCACCTGCTGGCCGAGATCGGCGTGGTGTTCCTGCTGTTCATGATCGGCCTGGAGTTCTCGCTGGCGCAGTTCTGGAGCCTGCGGCGGGCGGTGGTGGGGCTGGGCGGCTCGCAGGTGGTGCTCACCACGGCGCTGGCGGCGCTGGTGGCGTGGTGGGCCGGCGTGCCGGTGGAGGGCGCGCTGGTGCTGGGCGGGGCGCTGGCCCTGTCCTCCACGGCCATCGTCGCCCGCCAGCTGGTGGAGCAGCTGGAGATGCGCTCGCGCCACGGCCGCCTGGCGCTGGCCGTGCTGCTGTTCCAGGACATCGCCGTGGTGCCGTTCCTGGTGCTCATCCCGCTGCTCGGCAGCGGCGAGCAGAGCGGCCTGCTGGTGCCCCTCGTCCACGCCCTGGGCAAGGGCGCCCTGGCCGTCACCGCCATCCTGGCCGTGGGCCACTGGCTGGTGCGGCCGGTGTTCCACACGGTGGCCGCCAGCCACTCCGAGGAGCTGTTCACCCTCACCGCGCTGCTGGTGGCGCTGGCCGCCGCCTGGCTCACCAACCGCCTCGGCCTGTCGCTGGCCCTGGGCGCCTTCCTGGCCGGCATGCTGCTCAGCGAGTCGGAGTTCCGCCATCAAGTGGAGATCGACATCCGCCCTTTCCGCGACATCCTCATGGGGCTGTTCTTCATCTCCGTGGGCGGCGAGCTGGACTTGGCCGAGCTGCCCGGCCACTGGCGCGAGATCTTGCTGGTCACGGCCGGGCTGGTGCTGGGCAAGGGGCTGCTGGTGGCGGGCATCACCCGCGTCATGGGTTATGAGCCGGGGGTGGCCGTGCGCACCGGCATGGTGCTGGCCAACGGCGGTGAGTTCGGCTTCGCCCTGCTCACCCTGGCGCTGGCCCACCGCCTGCTGGCGCCGGGCCTGGCGCAGGCCGTGCTGGCGGCCATCGTGCTCAGCATGCTGCTCGCGCCGCTGCTGGTGAAGTACAACGGGGCGGTGGCCAAGCGTCTCTTCACGCGCTACCTGCAGGGGCGCCGGCTGCCGCGCCAGCGCATCGCCGAGGCCGCCAGCCAGGTACGGCGCCACGTGCTGTTCTGCGGCTTCGGCCGCATCGGCCAGCATCTGGCCGGCTTCCTGCGCCCGGAAGGCATCGACTACATCGCCGTGGACAGCAACGCCACCCTGGTCAAGGAGGCCTGGGAGGCCGGCGAACCGGTGTTCTTCGGTGACTGCACGCACGCCGACATCCTGGAGGCGGCGCGGCTGGACGAGGCGCGCCTGGTGGTCATCACGGTGGACGATGCCCACCTCACCGAGCGCATCGTCCGCATCGTGCGCCAGCGCTATCCCGACCTGCCCATCCTGGTGCGCACCCGCGACGACCGCCAGCTGGAGGCGCTGCGCACGGCCGGTGCCACTCTGGTGCTGCCCGAGACGCTGGAGGCCAGCATGATGCTCGGCCAGCACATGCTGGAGTTCCTGGGCATCGACCACGAGACCGCGCACCAGGTGGTGGAGCAGGCCCGCCAGGATCAGTACCGTCGCCTGCGTGGCTTCTTCCACGGCGACGAGCCGGAATCGCTGGAAGAGGCCGAGGCGCCCCGCCTGCACACCGTCACACTGGCCGAGGGCGACCACGCCGTGGGCCACCGCCTGGGCGAACTGATCGGGCGCCTGGACGACGTGACCGTCACCGGCCTGTGTCGCGAGGGCGTGCGCGGCGAGGCGCCGGAGCCGGACCTGGTGCTGCAGCCTGGCGATGCCGTCATCCTGGCCGGCGGCGCCGAGGCGCTGGAGCATGCCGAGGGGGTGTTGCGACGGGGGTGATGGCCGCTGCGCCTGCCTGAGCGGGCCGGCGGCCCGGGGCGAACCCTCAGCCCGCCTTGCTGCCCCCCTGACAGGGCGGTGAGGCGGGGGCGCTGCCGCGGGCGGCCCATTGTTCCGGGGTGTAGGTGTGCAGGGCGAGGGCGTGGATGGGGCCGGCCAGTTCCTCGGCCAGCAGCTCGTTGATGCGGCGGTGCTGCTGGATGAGGGGCAGGCCCTGGAAGGCCTCGCTCACCACGACCACCTTGAAGTGCGACTGGGCCCCTGCCGGCACGGCGTGCATGTGCGACTCGTCGTGCACCTCCAGGTGGGCCGGGGCGAGGGCCTCGCGCAGTTTCCGTTCGATGTGCTCGCGCAGGTTCATGGTGGGTGCTCCGTGGGCAGGGTTGGTGTTACAGGTAACGGGTCGCTGACTCGCTCAGGTGAGCGCGAGACAAGGCAAAAATGGCCGAAAAAGCGCAGTTTACAAAACAGTAAATGAGCATTTGAGATCATTTTTAACGCCGTATCGTGCCGCCTGAGTAGAGTCAGCGGCCCGTTACAGCCAGCCGCGCCACTTGAAGAACGCATACGGCGCAATGGTGCTGATGATCATGACGCCCACCGCCACGGGGTAGCCCCAGGGCCAGCTCAGCTCGGGCATGTGCTCGAAGTTCATGCCGTAGATGCTGGCGATGAGGGTGGGCGGCAGAAACACCACCGAGGCCAGTGTCATGGCCTTGATGATGCGGTTCTGTTCGACGTTGATGATGCCGGTGGCGGCATCGAGCAGGAAGTTGATCTTCTCGAAGATGTAGCCGGTGTGTGGCGTGAGGGACTCCACGTCGCGCTGGATGTCCTTGATGGTGTTGCGGTGCTCGGGCTCCGGCTGGCCGTGGCGCAGCAGGAACTGCATGGCGCGCTGTGTGTCGAGCAGGCTGAGGCGGATCTTGCCGTTCAGGTCCTCCAGACGGGTGATGGAGGAGATGATGGCCTGCATCTCCTGCTCGGAGCTCTCGAATACCTCGTGGCTGGCCTCCTCCAGGTGCTCGTAGAGGCGCTCGATGAGGTCGGCCAGCTGGTCCACCTTGGTCTCCATCAGCCCCAGCAGGATGGCCTCGGCGTTGTCGTAGCGCAGCAGGCCCTGGCGGGCGCGCAGGCGCAGCATGCGGAAGGTGGCCAGTTCCTCCTCGTGGATGGTGAAGAGGCGCCCCTGGTTGATGGTGAAGGACACCGTCTCCAGCCGCGGCAGCTCGGCGCTCTCGTCGCTGGTGAAGGCCAGCTTGGCGTCGTCCAGGAAGTAGGAGTGGATGTGCAGGCCGCTGGGGTCCACGCGGAAACGGGTGGTGGCCTCGATCTCCTCCAGGGTCTCCTCCGGCGCCATCTGCTGGTGGAAGCTCTCCTCCACGCGCCGGCACTCGGCCTTGTCGGGCTCGGAGAGGTCGATCCACAGCAGGTCCTGGGGCAGGATCTCGCCCTGCAGTTCGGCCAGCACCAGCCGTCCGTTACGCAGCGTGAAACCGTGGATCATGGCGCCGTCCCGTCACGGGCGGCGCGTGCCAGCGCCGCCGCCCGGTCGTCGCGCTCGCGCAGCAGCCAGTACACCGCGCCCAGCACCAGCACCGACAGAGCCAACGCCGCCACGCTGGCCGCGCTGGTGGCCTTCAGGTCGAGGATGATGAACTTGCGCGCCAGGGCCAGCAGGGCGATGAGGATGACCGTCTTGACCTGGATGATGTGCTCCTTGCGGTCCAGCACGCTGAGGATGGAGTGCTTGAACTCCATGGCGATGAGCAGCGTCATGATCATGCCGAACACAGTGGTGAACACGCGGTGGTCCAGCGGATCCAGCGCCCCCAGCACCAGCAGGCTGAACACCAGCGTGGCCAGGCGGATCATGGCCACGGCCACGATGATGGTGATCAGCGCCGTGAGCAGCAGGGCCACGATGTGCTCGAAGCGCTCGTAGAAGCTCATGTCCACCCAGTGTCGCGTCAGGCACAGCTCGGACGGGCTCGGTTTTCCTTCTTTCTTGCTCATGCGGTGCTCGCTCGTTTGGGGGTGGCGCGGGTGTGCAGGCGGCGCGCGACCTCCTCCAGCTCTTCCGGCCGGCCGCGCAGGACGAGAATATCACCCGCCCGCAGGCGCGTGTCCATCTTCTCGCCCGGCACCCGCAGGCCGCCGCGCATGATGCGCTCCAGGTGGGGCGGCGGCCGGTCCAGTCCCAGCTCCTGCGGCGTGCGGCCCACGGCCCGGTCCTGGGCGCGGATCACCAGGCTGCGGCGCTGCACGTCGTAGTCGTCCTCGGGCGACTCGGCGTGGTCCGAGGCATGGAAGAACACCCGCAACGGGGCGTAGTCCTCGGCCCGCACGCGGTTGAGCAGTTCCTCTATCTCGTCAGCCGGCAGGTCCAGCAGCACCAGCAGCTGGCCGGCGAAGGTGAGGCTGGTCTCCAGCCCTTCCGGGAATACCTCCGCGCCAGTGGCGCGCAGGGCCTCTTCCCAGTGTGCGTCGCGGCTGCGCAACAGCACCGGCAGATGGCTGCGCAGCAGGCGCACCTGGCGGGCCACGGCGATGGCCTGTTCCGGATCGGCGAAGGTCACCGCCACCGCGCGCGCCCGCGCCAGCCCGGCGGCCTGCAGCACGCCACGGTCGGTGGCGTTGCCGAAGACCACGTGTTCGCCGGCGTCGGCCGCCTGCCGCACGCGCTCGATGTCCAAGTCCAGGGCCAGGCTGTCGATGCCCTCCTCGCGCAGCAGCGTGGCCAGGTTCTGTCCCAGCCGCCCGTAGCCGCAGATGATGACGTGCCCGCTGAACGTCTCGCCCAGGCTGGCCACGGCCCGGCAGGAGCCGGGCTGCCCCGCGCGCTCCGGGGCCAGGCGCGCCGCCAGTGCCCCGTTGGCCTTGACCAGGAACGGCGCCAGTACCATGGACAGCACCATGGCCGTCAGCAGCAGCTGGGCCGGGGCCGCCGGCAGGAGGCCCAGCCCCAGCGCCAGCGACAGCAGCAGCAGGCCGAACTCCCCGGTCTCGCTCAGGCTGATGCCGGCCCGCCAGGCGGCGTTGGGCGCCAGGCCGAAGGCGCGCCCCAGGCCGGCCACCAGCAGGGTCTTGCCCACCAGGATCCCGGTCAGCACCAGGGCCGTCCAGTGCGGCGCGCGCCACAGCGCGGAGGGGTCCAGCTGCATGCCGATGGTGGCGAAGAACAGCCCCAGCATGAGGTCGCGGAAGGGGCGGATGTCGGCCTCCAATTGGTGGCGGAATTCCGACTCGCCCAGCACCATGCCGGCCAGGAAGGCACCCAGGGCCGGCGACAGGCCGGCCCCCTCGGCCAGCGCCGCCATGCTGATCACCACCAGCAGCGCGGCCAGCATGAACATCTCCAGCGAGCGGGTGGAGGCCACCCAGTGCAGGGCCGGACGCAGCAGCCGCTCGCCGAGGGTCATCATGACCACGAACAGGGCCGAGGCCTTCAGCAATGGCGTGGCCAGGGCCAGCAGCAGGCCACCCTCCGGTCGGGCCAGGGCGGGAATGAGCGCCAGCAGCGGCACGGCGGCCATGTCCTGCGCCAGCAGGATGCCCAGCGCCGCCTGGCCGTGGGAGGCGCCCAGCTCCATCTGCTCGCCCAGCTGCTTGAGCACGATGGCCGTGGACGACATGGCCACCGCCGCGCCCACCACGAAGGCCGCCGCCGGCGGCAGCCCCAGCGTGGCGGCCACGGCGCCGAACAGGGCCGTGCCCAGCACCACCTGCAGCCCGCCCAGCCCCAGCACCAGGCGCCTGGCGGCCAGCAGGCGTGGCAGGGAGAATTCCAGGCCGATGGTGAACATGAGCAGCACCACCCCCGCCTCGGCCATGAAGCGCGTGGCGGGCGAGTCCGGCAGCCAGCCCAGCAGATGCGGCCCGGCCAGTACGCCGGTGGCCAGATAGCCCAGGATGGGCGGAATGCCGAAGCGCACGCACAGCGCCACCAGCGCCGCGCCCAGCGCCAGCAGAATGAAGATGACTCCGAGCAGGCCGTGTTCCATGCTGTCTCCGTGATTGTTGCTCCCGGTGGTCCGTGCCCGCCGCGCGGAGCAGGATACATGGGGGCATCCCCCGGGAAAGCAAGCAAGGCCGTCCACCTCACGCCCCGGTCACAACCGCTGCCTGCTGTCTCTCGACAGCCGGGTGACGGGCCGTGCCCCGATGGTCGGGGCGGGGCAGGGCGCCGCCAAGGCCGCGGCGGGGTTATAGTGAGCGCCTCGCAGGGCGGGTCCGCCCCAGGGGGCCGCCGATGCGGAGGGGGCCGCGCCGCTGGCCGGCCACTGGATGGTGTTCAGGAGCCCGATGATGAACGAGAACGAACAACCCAACGAGCCCGACTGGGACACGCCCCTGAAGCTGGTGCTGACGCCGGCCTGGCTGATCCATTCCCTGTTCCACAGCGCCAACTCGGTGCACACCGGCTGGGCCAGCTGCGTGGATCCGGCCCTGGTGGTCAACGAGACGCGGGCGGTGGAGGCCGGCGCCGGCAACTACTGCCGGCTGGTGGAGCAGGAGTTCGTGGAGAGCGACGTGGAGGCGGGGGAGACCACCTGGCACGACTGGGTGGTGGAGGTGGTGATCGACCGGGTGGTGGTCACCGGCCACTGGCAGATCCCCGTCAACAGCTCGCCCATGGACTGGGACTGGTGCGCGCAGGAGGCGGAGAAGGCCTTCGACAAGGCCTGCGTGCTGTTCGGCAAGCGGCTGGGACGCGCGCTGGTGGTCATCGAGGAGCCGGGCCCGCAGGCGCCGCCGGCACAGCACGCGCGCCACTGAGCCGGCCGCTCCGGCGGGTCAGCCGAGCGGCTCCAGCAGGGCCATGAGATCCTCGGCGCTGAGGGCCGGTCCCTGGCCGCCGCCGCTGTACATGCCGTCGGCCAGGGCCTGTTTCTTCTGCTGCAGGGCCAGGATGCGCTCCTCCACGGTGTCTTCCGTGACCAGCTTGTACACGAACACGTGCTTGTCCTGGCCGATGCGGTGGGCGCGGTCGGTGGCCTGGCGCTCCACGGCCGGGTTCCACCACGGGTCGTAGTGGATGACGGTGTCGGCGGCGGTCAGGTTGAGGCCCGTGCCGCCCGCCTTGAGGCTGATGAGGAACACCGGCACCTGGCCGTCCTGGAAGCGGTCGATGGCCTCCTGCCGCTTGCGCGTCTGGCCGGTGAGCTTGGTGTAGCCGATGCGCCGCTTCTTCAGCTCCGCCTCGATCAGCCCCAGCATGCGCGTGAACTGCGAGAAGAGCAGGATGCGCCGCCCCTCCTCCACCATCTCCGGCAGGATCTCCATGAGCAGGTCCAGCTTGGCCGACTGGTGCACGCCCTCCGCCCGCGCCAGGCGCACCAGGCGCGGGTCGCAGCACACCTGGCGCAGCTTGAGCAGGGCGTCGAGGATCATGATCTGGCTGCGCGCCAGGCCCTTGCGGCGGATCTCGGCGCGCACCTTCTCGTCCATGGCCAGGCGGATGCTCTCGTACAGCTCGCGCTGTCTGCCGTGCAGGGCCACGCTGCGCACGATCTCGGTCTTGGGCGGCAGCTCGGCGGCCACCGCCTCCTTGGTGCGGCGCAGCAGGAAGGGCTTCACGCGCCGCCGCAGCTGTTCCAGGCGCAGGTCGTCGCCGCCGCGCTCCACCGGGTTGCGGAACAGGCGGTTGAAGCGCTCCAGCGGACCCAGAAAGCCCGGCATGAGGAAGTGGAACAGGGACCACAGCTCGCCCAGGTGGTTCTCCAGCGGCGTGCCGGTCAGGCACAGGCGGTGGCGGGCGTCCAGCCGACACACGGCCTGGGCGGTCTTGGCGCGCGGGTTCTTGATGGCCTGCGCCTCGTCCAGCACGACGTAATGGAAGGGCTGCTCGCGCAGCACCGCCTCGTCGCGCACCACCAGCGGGTAGGTGGTGAGGATCAGGTCGTATTCGGCCAGCCGGTCGAAGTGCCGGCGCCGCTCCGGGCCGTGCAGCACCAGCACGCGCAGGTCGGGCGTGAACCGTTCCGCCTCGCGGCGCCAGTTGCCCATGAGGCTGGTGGGGGCCACCACCAGGGCGGGCCGGTCCAGGCGGCCGGCCTCCTTCTCGGCCAGCAGATGGGCCAGGGTCTGGATGGTCTTGCCCAGGCCCATGTCGTCGGCCAGCACGCCGTTGAAGTCCAGCTCGCGCAGGAACTGGAGCCAGGCCAGCCCCTGCCGTTGGTAGCCGCGCAGGGTGGCCCGCAGGCCGGCCGGCGGCGCCACCGGCTGCAGGCCCTCGAAGCGGGCCAGCCGCTCGCCCAGGGCGCGCAGCTCGTCGGCACCGCGCCAGGACAGGCGCGGGTCGTTGAGCAGCTCGCCCAGGGCCGCGCCGGCGTGGCGCGACAGGGGCAGCCGCCCGTCCTCGTCCAGCGGCTCGCCGTCGTGCAGCTCCAGCAGGGTGTCCAGCATGCCGGCCAGCAGGTCGCTGGGCAGGCGCAGGTAGTGGCCCTCGTCCAGCGGCGCCAGCACGTGCTCACGCTCGGCCAGGGCCTGGCGCAGGGACTGCGGGTCACGATGGCTGCGCAGCAGGGACAGAATGACCGGCAGCAGGTTGACGATCTTGCCGTCCACTTCCACGCCCAGCGACAGGCTGAACCAGTCGCCGCCTTCTCCCGCCAACTCGGCCTGCCAGTTGCCGGCCTCGCTCACGCGCAGGGTGAGGGTGTCGGGTACCACCACTTCCCAGCCGTCCGCGCGCAGGCGCGGCACGGTGTTTTCCTGGAAGTCCAGCCACTGTGTCAGGGCGGACTCGCGGTCGTCCGTCAGCTCGGCCGGCAGGGTGAAGCTCGCCGCCGGCAGGTCCGGGGCGGCGACCGGCACCAGGTCCTCGTCCGTGAGGCGGCGGGCGGCGGCCTCCTCGGCCTGCAGGTCGCGGGCGACGACGTAGGCCACCTTGCCCTCACGGCGGTAGGCGGTGGCGCCGTCCCGCTCGGTGGGGGCGAACTCCAGCGGGCCGTAGCGGAAGCGCAACTCGACGTAGCGGCGCGGGCCGTCTGTCTCGCGGCACAGGTGGAGCACCGGCCCGGGCGGTCCGGTCAGCCGCTCGCGGCGCGCCTCGGTGGGCACCGGTACGGGCAGCTCCAGCTGGGGAAAGTCCAGTACCAGGGCCTCGCTCACCCGCGGCAGGGCCTCGCGTGGCAGGGGCGGGGCGTCCAGCAGCGCAGCCAGGGTGGCGCCGTCCGGCCCGCCTTGCAGGCGGTGGCACTGGTGGTTGTGCGGGTCGATGGCCAACGGCTCGTGCACGAGGTACAGGGCCAGCCCCTCCGGCAGCTCGGGCACCAGCCGCTGGCCCCGCGGCGTCTCCCGCCAGGCCAGGGCCAGCGGGATGGGCGCGCCGGGCCGCAACGGCGGGTTCTGCGGTGTCTTCCAGTGGCAGCGCCCGCTGCGGATCATGCGCTCCAGGGCCAGCAGGCCCAGCTCCCCCTGCAGGATGCCGGTCTCCTCGTAGAAGTTGTCCATCTGGGGGGCGAGCAGGGTGGCGATGTTGGCGTCCGTTTCCGTGAAGAAGTCCGGCCGGAGATAGGCATGCAGGCCGGCGCCCAGGCGATAGGGGCGGGGCTTGCCGTAGCCGCCGCGCTTGAGCCGGCGGCAGAGCACGGTGGTCACGCGCAAGGCGTGGTCGCGGTCGGGCGCCAGCAGGTAGAGCAGGGCCTGCGGCGACGCGGGGGGCGCGGCGGGGCGTTGCGTGGCCGACAGGCGCGCCAGCCATTGCTGGACCGGATCGGTGGCGGTGCTGGCCTGTTCCTGCCGCTGGTGGCGATAGGCGAAGCAGACCGCCGCCACGTGCTTGCAGTTGCGGTACATGGGGCAGGTGCACTCGCCCATCAGGTGCACCGTGCGGCCGGTGCGCAGCAGGGTGACCGCGGTGTCGTATTCATTGCGCCCGCTGCCCCGCACGGTGGCGGATACCACCAGGTTGCCATCCACCGAATCGAAGCACAGCGGGCCGACGCGGCCCTGCCGGAAGTAGTTCAGCCCGCGCGCCGCGCTGCGCTGGCCGCAGACGGCGAAAATGGTGTTGCGGGCCAGCGGGGGCAACGGCAGGTGGGGCGCATTGGAGGTCATGGCACAATGGGGGAGACGGTGGGCCGGCCAATCATGATACCAGTGTGTCGCGGCCGGGCGATGGCGGGGCTGCTTGCGCCACCCCGGCGAGGGGTTATCATTGCCGTCTTTTGCGGACCCCCGGCCATGAGCCAGTACCTGGAAATCCATCCCGACAACCCGCAGCGACGCCTCGTCGACCAAGCCGTGCGCGTCATCGAGCGCGGCGGGGTGGTGGTGTACCCCACCGATTCCTGCTACGCCCTAGGCTGCGCCATCGGCGAGAAGGCGGCCATGGAGCGCATCCGCCGCATCCGCCAGGTGGACAAGGACCACCACTTCACCCTCATGTGCCGCGACCTGTCGGAGATCGCCACCTACGCGCGCGTCGAGAACGACACCTTCCGCCTCATGAAGATGCTCACGCCGGGGCCGTACACCTTCATCCTGCGCGCCACGCGCGAGGTGCCGCGCCGCCTGCAGCACCCCAGGCGCAAGACCATCGGCATCCGCGTGCCGGACAACGCCATCGCCCAGGCCCTGCTGGAGGCCATGGGCCAGCCCATGCTGAGCAGCACGCTCATCATGCCCGACACGGACCTGCCGCTCACCGATCCCTACCAGATCCGCCTGCGCCTGGAGCACGAGGTGGACCTGGTCATCGACGGCGGCTTCTGCGACATCGAGCCCAGCACGGTGATCGACATGACCACCGGCCTGCCGGAGGTGGTGCGCCGCGGCAAGGGCGCGCTGGACTGGCTGGAGGTGCACTGATGGCCGGTGTCGCATGAACGCCGTCCAGTACCTGAGCGTGGCCCTGCTGCCGCTGGTGTTCGCGATCACCCTGCACGAGGCCGCCCACGGCTGGGTGGCCAACCGCCTGGGCGACCCCACCGCCCGCCTGCAGGGCCGCCTGAGCTTCAACCCGCTGCGGCACATCGACCCGGTGGGCACCATCCTGGTGCCCATGGTGCTGCTGATGCTCAGCGGCTTCATCTTCGGCTGGGCCAAGCCGGTGCCGGTGGACACGCGCAACTTGCGCCACCCGCGACGCGACATGGCCTTGGTGGCCCTGGCCGGGCCGGGCGCCAACCTGCTCATGGCCATCGCCTGGGGGCTGGTGGGGCGGCTGGCCCTGATGCTGCCCGTGTCCCTGGCCTGGGCGGCGGTGCCGCTGGCGCTCATGGGCAAGATCGGCCTGCTCCTCAATCTCATCCTCATGGTGCTCAACCTGCTGCCCTTGCCGCCGCTGGACGGCAGCCGCGTGCTGGCCTGGCTGCTGCCGGCGCGCGCCGCGCAGTGGCTGGACCGCATTGAGCCCTACGGTATCTTGATCCTGCTCGGCCTGCTCTACCTGGGGCTGTGGCAGAAGCTGATCGGCCCGCTGACCACGCTGCTGGCCGCGCTGTTGCAAACCTGGCTTGGCTTGAAGGGGTAGACCGCACGTGAATCTCAACAACCATTCCAACAACCGCATCGTCTCCGGCATGCGGCCCACCGGCCACCTGCACCTGGGCCACTACCACGGCGTGCTCAAGAACTGGATCGAGCTGCAGCACAGCTACGAGTGCTACTTCTTCGTGGCCGACTGGCACGCCCTCACCACCCACTACGAGGCCCCCCACGGCATCGAGCAGAACGTGTGGGACATGCTGGTCGACTGGCTGGCCGCCGGCGTGAGCCCCCATGCCGCCACCCTGTTCATCCAGTCGCGCGTGCCCGAGCACGCCGAGCTGCACCTGCTGCTGTCCATGCTCACCCCGCTCGGTTGGCTGGAGCGCGTGCCCACCTACAAGGACCAGCAGGAGAAGCTCAGGGAGAAGGACCTGGCCACCTACGGCTTTCTCGGCTATCCGCTGCTGCAGAGCGCCGACGTGCTCATCTACCGCGCCGGCGGCGTGCCGGTGGGCGAGGACCAGGTGGCGCACATCGAGATCACGCGCGAGATCGCGCGCCGCTTCAATCACCTCTACGGCCGCGAGCCGGACTTCGAGGAGAAGGCGGCGGCGGCCGTGAAGAAGATGGGCAAGAAGAACGCCAAACTGTTCATGAGCCTGCGCAGGAAGTACCTGGAGCAGGGCGACCAGGAGGCGCTGGAGGTGGCGCAGGCCCTGCTGGAGTCGCAGCAGAACATCTCGGTGGGCGACCGCAAGCGCCTGTTCGGCTACCTGGAGGGCTCCGGCAAGATCATCCTGCCCGAGCCGCAGGCCATGCTCACCCGGGCGGCCAAGATGCCGGGGCTGGACGGGCAGAAGATGTCCAAGTCCTACGAGAACACCATCGCCCTGCGCGACGACCCTGACACCGTCACCCGCAAGATCCGCACCATGCCCACCGACCCGGCCCGCGTGCGCCGCACCGATCCGGGCGAGCCGGAGGTGTGCCCGGTGTGGCAGTTCCACCTCGTGTACTCGGATGAGCACGTGCGCCAGTGGGTGCAGGAGGGCTGCCGCTCGGCGGGCATCGGCTGCCTGGACTGCAAGCAGCCGGTCATCGACGCCGTGCTGCGCGAGCTGGCCCCCATCCAGGAACGCGCCGCCGAGTACGAGCAGGACCCGGACCTGGTGCGCAGCATCGCCGCCGAGGGCAGCGAGCAGGCGCGCGCCGCGGCGCGCGACACCCTGGAGGAGGTGCGCAAGGCCATGGGCCTGGCCTACAAGTGACGTCATGAGCGACGAGGCGGCCGCCAGCCAGGCCGGGCTCCCCTTCGCCATCGTGCGCGGCGAGCCGCTCAGCGCGCCGCCCACCGACCTGTACATCCCGCCCGACGCCCTGGAGGTGATCCTGGAGGCCTTCGAGGGCCCCCTGGACCTGCTGCTCTATCTCATCAAGCGCCAGAACCTGGACATCCTCGACATCCCCATCGCGCACGTCACCGAGCAGTACATGGAGTACATCGCCATGATGAGCGACCTGCGCCTGGAGCTGGCCGCCGAGTACCTGGTGATGGCCGCCATGCTGGCGGAGATCAAGTCGCGCATGCTGCTGCCGCGCCCGGTGGAGGCGGAGGACGAGGAGGACCCGCGCGCCGAGCTGGTGCGCCGCCTGCAGGAGTACGAGCAGTTCAAACAGGCCGCCCAGGCCCTGGACGCGCTGCCGCGCCAGTTCCGCGACACCTGGCCGGTGGCGGTGGCCCTGCCCGCCTTCGAGCGCAAGCGGCCGCAGCCCGAGGTGTCGCTGCGCGAGCTGTTGCTGGCCCTGCGTGAGGTGCTGCGGCGCGCCGAGATCGGCAGCGCCCACCACATCGCCCGGGAGTCGCTGTCGGTGCGCGAGCGCATGACGCAGGTGCTGGACCGGCTGCGCAACGCGGACGGCTTCGTGCCTTTCGCCGACCTGTTCACCCCGGAGGAGGG
The DNA here is from genome assembly GCA_027031685.1 of Gammaproteobacteria bacterium. Lineage (GTDB taxonomy): Bacteria > Pseudomonadota > Gammaproteobacteria > UWMA-0217 > UWMA-0217 > JALVPS01. The sequence goes on from JALVPS010000056.1 coordinate 16,502, forward strand.
GCGGCTGGGTGTGGTGGTCAGCTTCCTGGCCATCCTCGAGCTGCTCAAGGGCCACCTCATCGACATCACCCAGGCCGAGCCCTTCGGGCCCATCTATCTGAGCCCGGCCGGCGGGAGCGGGGCGGCATGACCCCCGACGAGCTCAAGCGCCTGCTGGAGGCCCTGCTCATGGCCAGCGACCGGCCCCTGTCGGTGGACGCCCTGCTGCGCCTGCTGGCCGGGCGTAATGTGGCCGTGGCGCGCGCCGATGTGCAGCGGGCCCTCAACGCCCTGCAGGCCGACTGCGCTGGTCGCGCCGTGGAGCTGCGCCAGGTGGCCAGCGGCTACCGCTACCAGATCCGCGCCGAGTACGGCCCGTGGGTGGCCGCCCTGTGGGAGGAGAAGCCGCAGCGCTACTCGCGCGCCCTGCTGGAGACCCTGGCCCTCATCGCCTACCGCCAGCCGGTGACACGCGCCGAGATCGAGGCCGTGCGCGGCGTGAGCGTCAGCTCGCACATCATCAAGACCCTGCAGGAGCGTGGCTGGATCCACGTCATCGGCCACAAGGAGGTGCCGGGCCGGCCCGCCCTGTACGGCACCACGCGCGGGTTCCTCGATCATTTCAACCTGCGCAGCCTGGACGAGCTGCCCGCCCTGCGCGAGCTGGCCGACCTGGACGGCGTGCTGCCGGGCCTGGACCTGGGCGACGGCGCGCCGGAGGGCGGTAGGGAAGGGGGCGGGGAGCGGACGGCGTCGTGCGCCACGGAATGACTGCCCCGCCCGTCACGTCCGGGCGAATTTCATGTGATATAATGAAAATTACCATCTGAAACGATCCGGGTGCCGCCATGTCCGCCATCCCGTCCCGCATCTTCCACCCCGAGTCGCTGCCCGAGCGTGGCGAGGGGCACGACCTGGCCGGGCTGTGCGCGCGGCTCGGCATCCCCGCCGCCGACCACGCCGCCCTGGTCGAGGCCATCCGCGCCGGCTTCCCGGCCCGCGTGGTGGACGCCCTGGCGCGCGAGTTGGACCTGCCCATCGGCGAGCTGCTGGCCGTGCTGGGCCTGGCCCCCGCCACCTTGTCGCGCCGTCGCCGGGCGCGCAAGCCGCTCACCCCCGCCGAGAGCGACCGCATCTACCGCATCCTGTCCGCCTGGCAGGCCGCCCTGCGGCTGTTCGAGGGCGACGAGGCTGCTGCCCGCCGCTGGCTCAAGCGGCCGGCGCGTGCCCTGGGCGGTGTCAGCCCCCTGGGTCAGCTGGACACCGAGGCCGGCGCCGATGCGGTGCACGACCTGATCGGTCGCCTCGAACACGGCGTCGTCGTATAACGGCCGCTGTAAGGCGGACGACGTGCATGCCTACCGCCTGGTCAAGGCGCGCTATGCCGACGCGCCCCTCGACCCGGCCGGCGCGCGCCGCTATGGCGGCCGCTGGAACAGCCGCGGCGTGGACGCCCTGTACGCCGCCGACAGCATCGCCCTGGCCGCCCTGGAGCTGCTGGTCCACCTGCACGACAGCGAGATCCTGGGCCACTTCGTGCTGTGCGAATTCACCCTGGACGAGGATGACATCCAGCGCCTGGACCCCGCCGACCTGCCCGCCGACTGGCGCCGCAACCCGCCCCCCGCGAGCACCCGGCGCATCGGCGACCAGTGGCTGGCCAGCGGCCAGGCCCTGGCCCTGCGCGTGCCCAGCACCCTCATCCCGCAGCAGGACAACCTGCTCATCAACCCCGCCCACCCCCGTTTTCCCGACCTGGCGCGCGGCGTCCGCGTGACGCCGTTCCGCTTCGATCCGCGCCTGGCATGACCATGGGCACAGGTCGCGCCGCCGGCGCACCGGCGCGGCGGGAATGTTGGGCGGGTGATAGGGTAAAAGGCGCTGCCGGAAGGCCTTCCGGCGTGGACCGGATGCCGCGTGGCGGGGAAGGGCGCCAAGGCATTGAAATCATTGGTAGGCGCGATTGGATTCGAACCAACGACCTCCACCATGTCAAGGTGGCGCTCTAACCAACTGAGCTACGCGCCTGTCGAGAAGGCGGGATTCTACGCATCGGCGGGGGCATGTCAACGACGGCCGGCCGGTGGCGGAATGTGTCGGGGGTTTCTCGGTTGGCGGGGCGGTTTTGGGTTAGTGTCGGTGTGTTCACACTGGGCAGTCGGGGCTGTTCGTTGTTCATGATGATGCGTTGGGATCTGCTGTGGCGCCGGGCATGGCCGGCGTGGCTGGTGGCGGTGGTGCTGGTAGGTTGCGCGGCGGCGCGCGGGCCGGGCGTGCCGCAGACGGCGCTGCCACCGGAGGCGGCCCTGGTGCCGCCCAGGGTGCTGAACCGCACGGCGGGCATCGGGCCGCGCGAGCTGGGGGTCATCGTCAACACGCGCGACCCGCTCAGCGTGATGATCGGCGATTATTACCGCAAGGCGCGCCACATCCCGCCGGAGAACGTGATCCGCATCGCCTTCGAGCCGGGGCGGGCGGTGCTGCCGGTGGACGAGTTCCAGCGCCTCAAGCGCACGGTGGACCGCAAGACGCCGGCGCATGTGCAGGGCTACGCGCTCACCTGGGCGCTGCCGTACCGGGTGGGCTGCATGTCCATCACCACGGCCTTTGCGGCCGGTTACGATCCGGCCTGGTGTGCGCAGGGCTGCAAGCCGACGCGGATCTCGCCCTACTTCAACAGCCCCAGCCGGGCGCCGTGGACCGATTTCAAGCTGCGCCCCACCATGAGCATCGCCGCCGCCAGCTTCGCGGCGGCCAAGGCGCTCATCGACCGCGGCGTGGCCGCCGACGCCAGCTTCCCCCGGGGCACGGCCTATCTCATCGAGACGCCGGACAACGCACGCAACGTGCGCTCGAAGCTGCCGCGTCGCCTGCCCGAGCAGATCAACGACCGGTTGCGCTACAAGCGCCTCAAGACCCGCGCCCTGCGCGGCCGGCGCGCGGTGGTGGCCTATTTCACGGGCCTTGCCCAGGTGCCGGACATCGCCAGCAACCGCTT
>JALVPS010000057.1 GCA_027031685.1 Gammaproteobacteria bacterium
GGGAACACGGCGTCGATCATGCGCAGCTCGGCGGAGTCGGCGCCGAACTGGTGCCGGCCGCGCCCCAGGCAGGAGAAGTACAGCGCGCCGCGCGGCTGGCGGCTGGCGCAGTGGTCGCGCAGGCGGGTCAGCATGGCCTCCATGTCGTCGCGGGCGGTGTTGCCGTCGCGGCGGCAGAACAGCAGCCGGTCGCCGGGTTGCAGCATGTCGCCGATGGCCAGCAGGCCGCGCTCGGGGTCGATGCCGATGAGGTTGCGCACCATGTAGTCGCCGCGGTCGGAGCCGGCCAGCGGCAGGCCGGCGAAGATGTAGCTGGCCATGCGGTTCAGGTCGCGCGAGAGCACCTCGCCCACGTCGCGGCGCAGCACGGCCAGGGCGTTCTCGCCGTCCAGCGCCGCCACGATGTTGCGGCTGGCCTCGGTGACCGTGTGCACCGGGCCGATGGGGGTGCAGCCCTGGGTGTGGTCGGCGATGACCGGCACGGCGGCGTCGAACAGCACGCCGGACACACCGCCGCTCACCACCGTGTCGGCCACCTGCAGGTTGAGGCTCTGCGAGGAGGTGAGCCCGCCGGTGAAGAAGCCCTCGCCCAGCGCCTCGGAGAGCTGCTCCACCAGGGTGGGGGTGGCCGGGTTGGTGGGGTCGCCGTGCAGCACGCCGAACGGGCTGGGCTGCCCGGCCAGCCAGGCCGCCTCGGCCGCCACGTGGCCGCGCACGTCGGAGGTGAGGTTGGGCAGCAGGCGCCAGGCCTCCCGCGGCAGGTCGGTGACCAGGATGGCCAGGGCGGGCTGGTCGTACAGCTCGCGGGCGGTGGCGGCCAGGGCCATGCCCAGACTGCCCACCCAGTGGCGCACACCGGTGCCCTGCTGCAGCAGGTGCAGGACGTGCTCCAGCTCGCGGGCCAAGGCGTCGCTGGCGTAGAGGAAGCCCAGCGAGGCGCCGGGCGGCACGTCGCCGAGCCGGCCCAGGCAGGTGTTGACCAGTTCGCGTGCCTCGCTGCCGCTGGCCCAGGCGCTGGCAAAGGGGGGCATAGGCGTGTGGCGTCTCGCGGTGGCGGTTCGGGCCTCAGGTTACTACCGCCCGGCCGGGCGGGCAAAAGGCCCGGTCGTGAAAAGGCCCCGCCGGGGCGGGGCCTTGGGGGGCGAGTTCAGAACTCGCAGCTGGTGTCGATGAGACAGTGGATGATGGGCGCCAGGATGATCTCCATGGCCATGCCCATCTTGCCGCCGGGCACGACGATGGTGTTGCGGCGCGACATGAACGAGCCGGGCAGCATGTTAAGCAGGTAGGGGAAATCGATCTCAAATTTCTTGGGGTCGGCGAAGCGGATCACCACAAAGCTCTCGTCCGGCGTGGGGATGTCGCGGGCGATGAAGGGGTTGGAGGTATCCACCGTGGGCACGCGCTGGAAGTTGATGTCCGTGCGCGAGAACTGCGGCGTGATGTGGTGCACGTAGTCCGGCATGCGGCGCAGGATGGTGTCCACGATGGTTTCAGCCGAATAGCCGCGCTCGGCGTTGTCGCGGAAGATCTTCTGGATCCACTCCAGGTTGACGATGGGCACCACGCCGATGCCCAGGTCCACATACTGGGCCACGTCGTAGCCGTCGCCCTTCACCAGACCGTGCAGGCCCTCGTAGAAGAGCAGGTCGGTGCCTTCCGGGATGTCCTCCCAGGGGGTGAACTCGCCCGGCTTGAGGTTGGTGCCCAGGCGCTTGTTGTGCTCGTCGGCCTCCTCCTGGCTGTGGATGTAGTAGCGCTTCTTGCCGGTGCCGCTCTCGCTGTAGCTGCGGAACAGCTCCTCCAGCTTGTCGAACACGTTGGCCTCCGGGCCGAAGTGGCTGAAGGACTTGTTGCCCATGGCCTCCTGGCGCTGCATCTCGGCCTTCATGGCCGCCCGGTCGTAGCGGTGGAAGCTGTCGCCCTCGATGATGACGGGATTGATCTTCTCGCGGAGGAAGATGTGCTCGAAGGCCTGCTTGACGGTGGAGGTCCCCGCGCCGGAGGAGCCGGTCACGGCCACGATGGGATGTTTCTTGGACATGGTCTGATACTCCGCAGATGGAAAAAGGGAAAGCCGGTGGTCGGCGGCCGCTGCCCCCGGTGTGGGGTGGCGGGTCTCGGCCGGGTGTCCGCGCGGTTTTGCGCGCTATTCTAGCGGCCCGCCCCGGTCAGTGCGAACTGCGTCGAAAAAGCAGGTCGTGCACCGGGTGGCCGAGGCGGGCGCCGCGCCGCTCGAACTTGGTCTGCGGCCGCCAGGGCGGGCGGGGGGCGTAGCCCGCGTGCAGGTTGACCAGGGCCGGGCAGGCGCTCAGCACGGCCAGCATGTGCTCGGCGTAGGGCGGCCAGTCGGTGGCTAGGTGGAACAGCCCGCCGGGGCGCAGGCGGCTGGCCACCAGGGCCACGAAGTCCGGCTGCACCAGGCGCCGCTTGTGGTGGCGTTTCTTGGGCCAGGGGTCGGGGAAGAAGAGCTGCACGGTGTCCAGGCTGGCCGGGGCGATCATGTGTTCCAGCACCTCTACCGCGTCGTGGCGGATCAGGCGCAGGTTGGCGAGCCCCGCCGCCTCGATGCGCTGCAGCAGGCGGCCCACGCCCGGCGGGTGCACCTCCACGCCGAGGAAGTCGCGCTCCGGATGGCGGGCGGCCTGCTCGGCCAGGGAGGCGCCGTCGCCGAAGCCGATCTCCAGGGTGACCGGCGCGCGGCGGCCGAACAGGGCGGCCAGGTCCAGCGGGCGCGGGGCGTAGTCCACGCCGTAGCGCGGCCACAGGGTGTCCAGGGCGCGCTGCTGGCCGCTGGTGAGGCGTCCGCCGCGCAGCACGAAGCTGCGCACGCGGCGCGGCGGCCGGGCGGCGCGCGCCTCAGAAGAAGGTGCCATCGAGCGGTGAGGAGGCGGATGCGTAGCGCTTGCGCGGCATGCGCCCGGCCAGGAAGGCCTCGCGGCCGGCCTCGATGGCCTTCTTCATGGCCGAGGCCATGAGCACCGGGTCGCGCGCGGCGGCGATGGCGGTGTTCATGAGCACGCCGTCGCAGCCCAGCTCCATGGCCACGGCGGCGTCGGAAGCGGTACCCACGCCGGCGTCCACCAGGATGGGCACGCCGGCGTTCTCGACGATCTCCAGGATGTTGTAGGGGTTGCGGATGCCCAGGCCGGAGCCGATGGGGGCGGCCAGGGGCATGACCGCCACGCAGCCCATCTGCTCCAGCTCGCGGGCGATGATGGGGTCGTCGTTGGTGTACACCATCACCTCGAAGCCCTCGGCGATGAGCGTCTCGGCCGCCTTGAGGGTCTCGGTGACATGCGGGAAGAGGGTCTTCTCGTCGCCCAGCACCTCCAGCTTGACCAGCGTGTGGCCGTCCAGCAGCTCGCGCGCCAGGCGGCAGGTGCGCACGGCGTCCCTGGCGGTGTAGCAGCCGGCGGTGTTGGGCAGCAGGGTGTAGCGGTCAGGCGGGATGACGTCCAGCAGGTTGGGCTCGTCCGGGTTCTGGCCGATGTTGGTGCGGCGGATGGCCACGGTGACGATCTCCGCGCCGCTGGCCTCGATGGCGCGGCGCGTCTCGTCCAGGTCCTTGTACTTGCCGGTGCCCACCAGCAGGCGCGAGTGGTAGTCGCGGCCGGCGATGGTGAGACGGTCGTCGGGGCCCGTGGGGGCGGTCTGCAGGGCGGTCTGGGTCATGGCAGTGGTCCGTGGTGCGGAAGGGGCTGGGGTGGGGGCCGGGCCGTGGTCAGCCGCCGCCGATGGCGCGCACGATCTCGACGCGGTCGCCGGGGCGCAGTTCGGTGTCGGCGTAGCGGCTGCGGGGCACGATCTCCTCGTTGACCTCCATGGCCAGCCGCTGGCCCTGCAGGTCGAGCTGCGCCAGCAGGTCGGCGGCGGTGAGCCGGTCGGCCACCTCCAAGGTCTCGCCGTTGAGCTGTATCTGCATGTCGGATGACAGGGGGACGGTCGTCGGATGGGGCCAATGATAGCAGATGGCGGCTGTTGTTCGGCGTCGGCCGCTTGCCTAGAATAGTGGATCCGCGCGGGTGTAGTTCAATGGTAGAACCTCAGCTTCCCAAGCTGATGACGTGGGTTCGATTCCCATCACCCGCTCCATTTTTCCCACCGGCAAGAGGGCACCCCGTGGCCCGGAATCCCCGTCCATGACCGATTGCCTCATCGTCGGCGGCGGCGCCATCGGCATGCTGTCCGCCCTGCTGCTGGCCGAGCGCGGCCGGCGGGTGACCCTGTACGAGCGCGGCGCGCTGGGCCGCGAGTCCTCCTGGGCCGGCGGCGGCATCGTCTCGCCGCTCTACCCCTGGCGCTACCCCGACGCGGTCACCGCCCTGGCGCGCTACAGCCAGCGCCACTACCCCGCCTTTCTGGCACGGCTGCGCGAGCAGACGGGCATCGACCCGGAGCTGCTGGACAGCGGCCTGCTCATGCTGGACTCGCCCGAGCCAGGCATGGACGCGTGGGCGGCCCGTTGGGAGATGGCCATCGAGCACCTGCAGGGGGCCGCCGCGCTGGCCGCCGTGCAGCCGGGCCTGGCCCCCGAGTTCGACGAGGGGCTGTGGATGCCGGAGGTGCGCCAGGTGCGCAATCCGCGCCTGGCCAAGGCCCTGGCCGCCGCCGCGCGGGCCCATCCGGCCATCAGCGTGCACGAGGGCACGCCAGTGCAGGCCGTGCGGGTGGTCCAGGGTACTGTGCAAGGCGTGGAGACGGCGGCTGGCCCGGTGTCCGCCCCCTGCGTGCTGGTCACGGCCGGTGCCTGGTCGGCCGGCCTGCTGCCGGCGGAGTGCGCCCCCGAGCGACCCGCCGTGCACCCCGTGAAGGGGCAGATGATCGTGTTCCGCACCGCCCCCGGTACCCTCACGCGCATGGTCATGCACCAGGGCCGCTACCTCATCCCCCGCCGCGATGGGCTGGTGCTGGCCGGCAGCACCCTGGAGGAGCGCGGCTTCGACAAGACCCCCACCGAGGACGCCCGCGCCGAGCTGACGGCAGCCGCGCATGCCATCTTTCCGGCCCTGGCCGACTGCCCGGTGGTGCACCACTGGGCCGGCCTGCGCCCCGGCACGCCGCACGGCATCCCCTACATCGGCCAGTGCCCGGCGGTGCGCGGGCTGTTCGTCAACGCCGGCCAGTTCCGCAACGGCATCGTCATGGGGCTCGGCTCGGCGCGCCTGGGTGTGGACCTCATCACTGGCGAGCCGCCCCTGGTGGACCCCGCCCCGTACGCCCTCGACGCCCCCCACTGAGGCCATATCCGAGCTGTGACGGCCGTTTTTTGCTTTTGCTAATCCGATGCGTATACTCGGATTTGTCATGAACGCGCCGTCTGCACCGCCCCTGCGCCAGCTCGTCGTCGACAAGTTGACCGAGCGTGGCATTACCCCCACCCGCCAGCGGGTGGAGATCGGGCTGTGCCTGTTCGACGCCCCCAAGCACGTTACCGCCGACCAGCTGCTGGAGCAGGTCAACCGCCGCGCCAGCGGCGTCTCCAAGGCCACGGTGTACAACACCCTGGGCCTGTTCGCCGAGAAGGGCCTGCTGCGCGAGGTGGTCATCGACGCCAACAAGCTGGTGTACGACACCAACACCACCCGCCACCACCACGTGTACGACGTGGAGACCGGCGAGCTGCGCGACCTGCCGCCGGACGCCCTGCGCATCGAGGGCCTGGCCGAGCTGGCCGACGAGCTGGACGTGGAGTCGGTCGATCTGGTGGTGCGCGTGCGCGCCAGCCGCTGATCCTCAGCGCCGTTGACCGGCCCCGGTCCGGCCGGTATCATCCGCCCTCTTTTTTCGACGAGTCTGCACGGAGTAGAGAGTTATGTACGCGATCATCGCGACGGGTGGCAAACAGTACAAGGTGGCTGCGGGCGACGTCATTCGCGTCGAAAAGCTCCCCGCCGAGGCGGGCGAGGAGATCCGGTTCGACAGGGTGCTGATGATCGCCGACGGCGACCAGGTCAGCATCGGCAAGCCCTACGTGGAGGGTGCCGCCGTGACCGGCGAGGTGCAGGCCCAGGGGCGCGGCAAGAAGGTGGAGATCATCAAGTTCCGCCGTCGCAAGCACTACCGCCGTCAGATGGGGCACCGGCAACCGTTCACCCAGGTGAAGATCACCGGCATCTCGGCCTGATCCAGGAGGAGGTAACTCAATGGCACACAAGAAGGCGGGCGGCAGCACGCGCAACGGCCGCGACTCCATCTCCAAGCGTCTCGGCGTGAAGCGCTTCGGCGGCGAGATCGTCAAGGCGGGCAACATCCTGGTGCGCCAGCGCGGCACCCAGTTCCATCCCGGCAAGAACGTGGGCTGCGGCAAGGACTACACCCTGTTCGCCAAGGCCGACGGGCGCGTGGTCTTCCACCGCGGCGGGCCCCGGAACCGCAAGTACGTGAGCATCGAGCCGGTTGGCTAACCGCGTCGCGGCCCGATGCCCGGAAAGCCCCGCCCCGCGGGGCTTTCGTGTTTGTGGCGCTGGCAAGCCGGCCGTCGCGCCCCCATATTTCCCCGCATCGCACAAGGCACTACCCTCAGTATCATGAAATTCGTCGACGAAGCGACCATCCAGGTCAAGGCCGGTGACGGGGGCAACGGCTGCGTCAGTTTCCGGCGCGAGAAGTTCATCGAGTTCGGCGGCCCCGACGGCGGCGACGGCGGGGACGGCGGCAGCGTCTATCTGGTGGTCGATCCCAACCTCAACACGCTGAGCGACTTCCGCCACCAGCGCAGCTTCGCCGCCGAGCGGGGCCAGAACGGCATGGGGCGCAACCGCACCGGCCGCAGCGGCGCCGACCTGGACATCCCGGTGCCGCCCGGCACGGTGGTGCGCGACGCCGACACCGGCGAGCTGATCGGTGAGCTGCTACGCGCCGGCGAGCGGCTGCTGGTGGCGCGTGGCGGCTTCCACGGCCTGGGCAACACCCGCTACAAGAGCTCCACCAACCGCGCTCCGCGCCAGCACA
>JALVPS010000058.1 GCA_027031685.1 Gammaproteobacteria bacterium
CGCGCGTGGCGTCGGCAAGGGTGGCCTTTTCCACGTGGGTGGCGCCGAGGGTGCGCAGGTAGTACGTGGTCTTGAGGCCGCGCAGCCAGGCCAGCTTGTACAGGGCGTCCAGCTTCTTCCCGTTGGGCTCGGCGAGGTACAGGTTGAGGCTCTGCGCCTGGTCCAGCCACTTCTGGCGCCTCGAGGCGGCCTCCACCAGCCAGCGCGGGTCGATCTCGAAGGCGCAGGCGTAGCGGGCCTTGATTTCGTCGGGCACGCGGTCGATGGCCTGCAGGCTGCCGTCGTAGTACTTGAGGTCGTTGACCATCACCTCGTCCCACAGCTTGTGCTGCTTCAGTTCGCGCACCAGGTAGGGGTTGACCACGGTGAACTCGCCGGACAGGTTCGACTTGACGAACAGGTTCTGGTAGGTGGGCTCGATGGACTGGCTGACCCCGCAGATGTTGGCGATGGTGGCGGTGGGGGCGATGGCCATGGTGTTGGAATTGCGCATGCCCACGCGCTTCACCCGCTCGCGCAGGCTGTCCCAGTCCAGGGTGCTGGTGGTGTCCTGCTGCAGGTAGTCGCCGCGCGCCTCGGCGAGCAGGCGGATGGAGTCGATGGGCAGGATGCCGCGGCTCCACAGCGAGCCGTCGAAGGAGGAATAGCGGCCCCGCTCCTCGGCCAGCTCGGTGGAGGCCTGGATGGCGAAGTAGCTGATGGCCTCCATGGAGCGGTCGGCGAACTCCACCGCCTCCTCCGAGGCATAGACGATGCCCTTGCGGTAGAGGGCGTCCTGGAAGCCCATCAGGCCGAGGCCCACGGGGCGGTGGCGCAGGTTGGCGCGGCGCGCCTGGGGCACGCTGTAGTAGTTGTAGTCGATGACGTTGTCGAGCATGCGCATGGCGGTGCGCACGGTGCGTTCGAGGCGTGCCATGTCCAGTTCGCCGTCATCGGTGAGGTGCTGCACCAGGTTGACGGAACCGAGGTTGCACACGGCGATCTCGTCGCGCGAGGTGTTGAGGGTGATCTCGGTGCACAGGTTGGAGCTGTGCACCACGCCGCGGTGCTGCTGCGGCGAGCGCAGGTTGCAGGGGTCCTTGAAGGCCAGCCAGGGGTGGCCGGTCTCGAACAGCATGCCCAGCATCTTGCGCCACAGGTCCAGGGCGGGGAGGGTCTTGTGCACGCGCAGCTCGCCGCGCGCGGCCTTCTCCTCGTATTCCACATAGCGCTTCTCGAAGGCCTCGCCGTAGAGGTCGTGCAGGTCCGGCACCTCGTCGGGGGAGAACAGGGTCCACGGCCCCTCCTCGGCCACGCGCTTCATGAACAGGTCCGGGATCCAGTTGGCGGTGTTCATGTCGTGGGTGCGGCGGCGGTCGTCGCCGGTGTTCTTGCGCAGTTCGAGGAATTCCTCGATGTCGATGTGCCAGGTCTCCAGGTAGGCGCACACCGCGCCCTTGCGCTTGCCGCCCTGGTTGACCGCCACCGCGGTGTCGTTGGCCACCTTGAGGAAGGGCACCACGCCCTGCGACTTGCCGTTGGTGCCCTTGATGTGGGCGCCCATGCCGCGCACCGGGGTCCAGTCGTTGCCCAGGCCGCCGGCGAACTTGGACAGCAGGGCGTTGTCCTTGATGGCGCCGTAGATGCCGTCGAGGTCGTCGGGCACGGTGGTGAGGTAGCAGCTGGAGAGCTGCGGGCGCCGGGTGCCGCTGTTGAACAGGGTGGGCGTGGAGCTCATGAAGTCGAAGGACGAGAGCAGCTCGTAGAACTCGATGGCGCGCGCCTCGCGGTCCACCTCGTTGATGGCCAGGCCCATGGCCACGCGCATGAAGAAGGCCTGCGGCAGCTCGAAGCGGGTGCCGTCCCAGTGCAGGAAGTAGCGGTCGTAGAGGGTCTGCAGGCCGAGGTAGGTGAACCGGCGGTCGCGCTCGGATCTCAGGGCGGCGCCGAGGCGGGCCAGGTCGTAGCGGGTCAGTTCCTCGTCCAGCAGCTCCAGTTCGACGCCGCGCTGCACGTAGGCGGGGAAGTAGTCGGCGTAGCGCTCGGCCATCTCGCCCAGGGTGGCGCTGTCGGGGTGGCCGTTGACGAAGCTCAGGGCCTCGCGCTGCAGGGTGTCGAGCAACAGGCGCGCGGCGACGTGACTGTACTCGGGCTCCTCCTCGATGAGGGCGCGGGCGCTCATCACCAGGGCCGGGCCGATCTCCTTCTCGGTGATGCCGTCGAACAGGTTGCGCAGGGTCTCCTGCAGCACC
>JALVPS010000059.1 GCA_027031685.1 Gammaproteobacteria bacterium
GCCCCCGACGCCCTGATGGGCACGCCGTCCCCGGTCGGGCGTTCCAGTGTGGCCGGTGCCGCCGATACCGGAGCCGCCCGGGTTCCAGCGTGGCGCGCCGCCCGCGCAGGCCTGGCGTATGCCCGTGCCGCCCACGCCCTGGGCCTGGGCGGTGGGGGGCACTGCCGGCGCCAGATTCACGCAGGCGCTCAGCCCCATGATGGTCAGGGTCGCCAGCGCCAGTGGTGCGCCAGCATGACGTCGCCGGCAGTGGGGAGGAGTGTGATTCATTGTGGACCTTCTTCGTGTGACCGGGATTCGTCGTCGACTTCTTCATAGAAATACACGCCGAAATTCATCCGGCGCGGACCAACCGTGTCGGACCTTGCGGCAGACTTCTGCTGTAGCACCATCGCCCGGCGGTTGACGGCGCGCAACGCCTCCATCCCCTTTTCGCGGGCATAGTCGGCCAGTTGCGCCACGTCCTCTGCCGTTAGACGATCGTAATACACCGAACGTTCAATCCAGGGCGGTTCCGGGCTGGTGATATTGTGCAGGCAGGTGAGCAGGTGGTCGTGCACATTGCGCCCCAGGTAGTAGGCCTTCTCGTCGAAACCCTGCTCCGGCACAAAGGCATCGGTGTCCAGCCACACCCGGTCCTGCGCGTCCACATGGCAGATGCCCAGCCGCAGCCACTCATCCAGCACCACCCGCGGCCGGATGTCCTTGCTCACGCTCTGCACCAGTGACTCGAACGACACCCCGTCCGTCTGCCGGGCCAGACGCGGCAGGGGACGCGGACGGCCCTGGTCGTCCAGATAGCGCGCGTCGCCGATCCAGTTGGCCACCAGCAGGGCCCCCAGCGACACCGTCCCCGGTACCGCCTGCGCCGTGGGCCCCGCTTCGCGCAGACGGCGCACTTCCTTGCGGTGCACCCCGGTCAGCAGGGTGATGCGGCTGTCGCTCTGCGGCTTGCCCGCCACCGGAAACTCGCGCTCCGCCACCTCCACATAGATGGCCTTCAGCCACTGCGCCGCCGTGGGATAGGTGATCTGGAAACGCAGCAATAGCCGCACCAGCGCACGCAGGATGCGGTGCACGGCGTGGACCAGGGACTTGGGCGGGGTGGCGGGAATGGCGCGCTCCTCCTGCCGTGGGGAATGGATTATGGAGCGAGTCTAGCAAATTCTCCTTGACGTGGGAAATTTTACCACCTACCTTCCCCTGTAAAGTGGGAAAAAATCCCACATACCTGGTGAAGCGTAGACCGAGGAGCTTGCGTCATGGATTCATCCACCCTGCACTGGCACCCGCGGACCTCTCCGCCGGCGGCGGCGTCCACCGACCCGGAGCGCCGTGTGCTGATCTACTCCCACGACACCTTTGGCCTCGGCAACATCCGCCGCATGCTGGCCATTGCCGAGCGGCTGGTGCGGGAAGACCCCGATCTGCACGTCCTTCTGGTGAGCGGCTCCCCCATGCTGCACAGCTTTCGCATCGGCCCGCGCATCGACTTCATCAAGCTGCCCTGCTTGAGTCGCGACCGCGACGGGCGCTACGTGGTGCGTTCCCTGCCCCTCGACAGCCAACAGCTGCTGGCCATGCGCGCCGCGATCATCCGTTCCGCGGCGCTCGCCTTCCGCCCCCACCTGGTGCTGGTGGACAAGAAGCCGGCCGGGCTGGAAGGCGAGCTCACCGCCGCCCTCGACGCCCTGGCCCGCCAGCCACGGCGCCCGGCCGTGGCCCTGGTGTTGCGCGACATCCTCGATGCGCCGCAGGCCACGCGCGAAGTCTGGGCGCGGCGCGGTTACCACGATCTCATCGCCCGCTATTACGACCTGGTGCTGGTGGCCGGACAGCCGGAAGTGTTCGACCTGGGCCGCGAGTACGCCTTCCCGGAGGCCACGCGCCGCAAGCTGCGGTATTGCGGCTACATCCATCGCGGCGAGGTCGCCGCCCCTGCCGCCCCGGCCAGGCGGCGGCCGCGCATACTGGTGGCCGCCGGCGGCGGGGGCGATGGCGAGCACATGCTGCGCGCTTACCTGCAGGGGCTGGCCGCCGGCCTGGCCGGGCGGCAAGTGAAGAGCATCGTGGTGGCCGGTCCCGAGCTGGCGCCGGAGCGGCGCGCCGCCCTGCAACGCCTGGCCGAGACGCTGCCGCGGGTGCGCTTCAAGACCTTCTGCCGCCACATGGAGAAGCAGGTGGCACGCGCCGACCTAGTGGTGTGCATGTGCGGCTACAACTCCATCTGCGAGGTGCTGTCCATGGGCAAGCGGGCGGTGGCCGTGCCGCGCACCCGGCCCGTGCAGGAGCAGTGGTTGCGCGCCTCCCGCCTGGCGCGCCGTGGCCTGCTGCACCTGGTGCACCCCGAACATCTGGACAGCGCCACGCTGTGGCAGGCCATTCACGCCGCCCTCGATGGATCCGCCGCCGCTGGCCACCCCCTCGATTTCCAGGGACTCGAGCGCATCACGCACTGGGTCCGCTGGCTGCTCACCAATCCGTCCGGCGCCAACCTCGCGTCTGTACCCATTCCCGACCGGAATCGTCATGTCCCCTCACAGCCCCAACCTCTCTACCGCAGCGCCGCCCGCTAGCATCGGCTACGTGCTGAAGCGGTTTCCGCGCCTGTCGGAGACCTTCATCCTCAACGAACTGCTCGCCCTGCAGCGGCTGGGCACGCCGGTGGACGTGTACGCCCTCGGCGACCCGCGGGAGGCCCAGCACCATCGGCTGCTGCGCGAGCTGCGCAGCCCCGTCTACTACCTGCCGCCGCGCCAGGCCCTGTGCACCGTCCGCCTGCGCCGTCTCGTGCCGGCCGACGGGGCGCGGCAGGACCTGTCGCTGCGCGAGGTGGCGGCGCCACGCGCCGATGAGGAAGGGCCCTATCCCGGCAAACGCTTCGCCCAGTGCCAGACCCTGCAGATGCAGGCCGCCGCCCTGGCCTGTGCCGCCCAGGCGCGTGGCGTGCAACACCTGCACGCCCACTTCGCCAGTGACGCCGCCACCGTGGCCATGCTGGCCAGCCGGCTGTCCGGCATCGGCTTCTCTTTCACCGCCCACGCCAAGGACATCTACCACAGCTACAGCCACCCGCAGTGGGATCGCGCCTTCCTGCGCGACAAGCTGCGCGCGGCGCGCTTCGTGGTCACCGTGAGCGACTACAACCGCGACCACCTGCAGGCACTGGCCGGCCCCGGCCGCGCCACCGTGCACCGCCTCTACAACGGGGTGGACCTGCAGCGCCTGGCCTTTCACGTCGAACCCCGCGAGCCGGCCCTCATCCTGGCCGTCGGCCGGCTGGTGGAGAAAAAGGGCTTCCGCTACCTGATCGAGGCCTGCGCCCGGCTGCAGGCCGAGGGGCTGGACTTCCGCTGCGAGGTGATCGGCGACGGGCCGGAGCGGGCCGATCTGGCGGCGCGCATTGCCGCCCACGGGCTGGCCGAGCGCATCACCTTGCGCGGGGCGCTGCCGCAGGAGATGGTGCTGGAGCGGCTGCGCCGCGCCGCGCTGTTCGTGCTGCCCTGCGTGGTCACCGCCAGCGGCGACCGCGACGGCCTGCCCACGGTGCTGCTGGAGGCCATGGCGCTGGGCACGCCGGCGGTCTCCACCCGCGTGGCCGGCATCCCCGAGATCATCGACGACGGCGTGACCGGGCGGCTGGTGCCGCCAGCCGACCCGGCCGCCCTGGCGAGGGCGCTCGGCGACCTGCTGTGCATGCCGGCCGCGGCCCGCCTGCGCCTGGCGCGGCAGGCGCGGCGCAAGGCCGAGCGCCTGTTCGACCTGCATGCCAACGTGCGCGCCCTCAACGCCTTGTTCGCCACCCGGGCGCGGGACGCGGCGGACGAGCCCGTGCCCGGGACGGGCTGAGGGGGCGGTCATGCGCATTGCCTATCTGCTGGCCGACCACGGCATCCCCCTGTTCGGCAACAAGGGGGCCGCGGTGCACGTGGTGGACCTGATCGGCGCCCTCACCGCCCTGGACCAGGAGGTGGTGCTGTACTGCGCGCGCCACGGTGGCCCGCAACGGCCGCTGCCCTGGCACTGGGAGAAGGTCACCGCCCCCACGCCGGCCGAGGCGTCCGGGGCCGGTGACGACCCCCGGGCCGCGCGGCGTCACAAGGAGCGGTGCTACCTGGCGCTGGCCGAGGCGCTGGAGGCCCGGGTGGCCGCGGCCCACCGGCAGCGGCCCTTCGACGCCCTCTACGAGCGCTATTCGCTGTGGAGCGCGGCCGGGGTGCGCCTGGCGCGCCGCCTCGGCCTGCCGCTGGTGCTGGAGGTGAACGCCCCGCTGCTGGCGGAGCAGCGCCGCTACCGCGAGCTGGCCCTGGACGAGGCGGCGGCGGCCATCGAGGCGGAGGTGTTCGGCGGCGCCGACCACATCCTGGCCGTATCGCAGGGCGTGGCCGACTACGTCATCGCCCACGGCGCGCGCCCCGAGCGCGTGCAGGTGCTGCCCAACGGGGTGGACGCGGCGCGCTTTCATCCGGCCGTGACGCCGGCGGCGTTGCCGGAGGCCGAGGGCCGCTTCGTGATCGGTTTCGCCGGCAGCCTCAAGGCCTGGCACGGCGTGGAGATCCTGCTCGACGCCTTCCGCGAGCTGACGCGGCGCCTGGCCGGTCTGCACCTGCTGTTGATCGGCGACGGGCCGCTGCGCGCGTGGGTGGACGGCTACGTGGCGGGGGCCGGTGTGGGAGACAATGTGACGTGCACCGGCTGGGTGGCGCACGATGCCATCCCGCCCCTGCTGGCCCGCGCCGACGTGCTGAGCGCGCCGTACCCGCCCCTGGACGACTTCTACTTCTCGCCCCTCAAGCTGTTCGAGTACCTGGCGCTCGGCAAGCCCGTCGTGGCCAGTCGCATCGGGCAGATCGAGGAGGTGATCGAGCACGGGCGGGACGGTCTGCTGGTGCCGCCCGGCGATGCCTGGGCCCTGGCCGAGGCCCTGCAGCGGCTGTGCGTGGACGAGCCGCTGCGCAGGCGACTGGGGCAGGGGGCGCGCGTTGCCGCCCGGGGCTACACCTGGCACCGCAACGCACAGCGCATCGTGGCCCTGTTGCAGGGCGCGACGCGGCGCGCCGTCCCGCTGGAGGCGGGGTCGTGACCCGCTGGCCCCTGGACCGTCGGCGGCTGCGCGCGCTGCGGCACGTGTTCCGGCTGTTCGCGCCCCACCTGCGCCCCCACCGCGCGCGCATGCTGGCGGCGTGGCTGTGCATGGTGGGCGCCACCGCCATGTACCTGGCCCAACCCTGGCCCATCAAGCTCATCTTCGACCACGTGCTGATGCCGGTGGACGACGCCGGCTGGCTGGCCGGCCGCTCGGCGGGCGAGATCACCACCGGCGCGGCCCTGGCGCTGCTGGTCATCGCCCTGCTGCGCGGTCTGTTCGGCTACGGCCAGACCTATCTCACCGCCAGCGTCGGCCAGCGCGTCATCGCCTCGGTGCGCACGCGCCTGTTCCGCCACATCCAGCGCCTGTCCCACTCCTTCCACGATGAGCACCACTCCGGCGATCTGCTGCTGCGTCTTACCGGCGACATCCAGCTGCTGCGCGACCTGCTGGTGAACGCCCTGCTGCTGCTCACCGAGCGCAGCCTGGTGATGGTGGCGATGGCCGCCGTGATGCTGTGGATGGACTGGCGCCTGGCGCTGGTGGCGCTCACCGTCTTGCCCCTGCTGGCCGTGCTCTCGTTCCGTGTTTCGGGGCGCATCCGCGGCGTGGCGCGCAAGCAGCGCCGCCGCGAGAGCCGCACCGCCAACATCCTGTCGGAGGCCCTGTCCGCCACGGCCATCATCCAGGCCCATGTGCGCGAGTCCTGGGAGGAACAGCGCTTCGCGCGCCAGCACCGCTCCAGCCTGCGCGCCGGGCTGCGCGCCACGCGCCTGGAGGCCAATCTCAACCGGCTGGTGGAGGTGGTGCTGGCAACCGGCACCGCCGGGGTGCTGTGGTACGGCGTGCGGCGCGTGCAGGGTGGATTCCTCACCCCCGGCGACCTGCTGGTGTTCACCGCCTACCTGACCACCTTCTACAAGCCGGTGCGCAAGCTGGCCACCCTCACCAGCCGCCTGGCCAAGGCCAGTGCCTGCGGCGAGCGGCTCATCGCCATTCTGGAGACCGAACCGGAGATCCGCGACGCGCCGGACGCCCGGCCGGCGCCCCCCTTCCAGGGCGAGATCGCGTTCCGCGACGTGACCTTCGCCTACCGGAGCGGCGCGCCCGTGCTGCGCGGCGTGGACCTGCGCATCGCGCCGGGCGAGACGGTGGCCCTGGTCGGCCCCAGCGGCGCCGGCAAGTCCACCCTGGCCCACCTGCTGCTGCGCTTCTACGACCCGCAGGCGGGCGCGGTGTGCATCGACGGTCAGGATATCCGCCGCTACACCCTGGCCTCGCTGCGGGCGCAGATCGCCATCGTGCTGCAGGCGCCGGGCCTGTTCGCCATCAGCGTGCGCGACAACATCGCCTATGGGCGGCTGGAGGCCAGTGACGCCGACATCGAGCGGGCCGCGCGCCTGGCCTGCGCCCATGACTTCATCCAGGCACTGCCGAACGGCTACGACACGGTGCTGGCCGAGGGCGGCAGCAGCCTTTCCGCCGGGCAGCGGCAGCGCATCGCCATCGCCCGCGCCATCGTGCGCGATGCCCCCATCGTCATCCTCGATGAGCCCATGACCGGGCTGGACGGGGCCAGCCAGGCGGCGGTGGAGCTGGCCCTGACCCGCCTGACCCGCGGCCGCACCTGCCTGCTCATCACCCATGATCTGGCCGCTGCGGCGCGGGCCGACCGCATCCTGCAGGTGGCCGACGGCCGGGTGATCCCCATGACCGCGCCCGCGCCCTGCCCCCGCCCCGCGCCCCACCTGCAACTGCTCGAAGGAGGTCCTCCGTCATGAACGCCCTCAGCCACAGACATAGCGGTCACTGGCACCGTGTCGTAGCCGTCCGGCAG
>JALVPS010000060.1 GCA_027031685.1 Gammaproteobacteria bacterium
CCACATCGGCCGCGCCGGGCGGGATCTGGTGGTTGTAGAGCGGCACGAAGATGTCCTGCGCGTTGCGCCGCTCGATGCGCCGCCCCTGCCGGTCGAGCAGGTAGGTGTTGAGGAAGTAGGCCCAGGGATCCACGTCGCCGTCCTCGTCCAGCGCGCCGCTGCGGCCGATGACGCGGTCACCCAGGCGCACGGTCACGTCCAGCCACGGCTCGTTGGAGTCGGTGGTGCCCTGGGTGAACCAGTGGCCCAGCTTGAGGGTGCGCACCACCGTCTCCAGCAGGTAGTCGCGGCCCGGCTGCAGGGCCGGCAGCCGCGGGCGCAGCGGGGCGTGCAGCGCGCCGTCGATGCGGCCGTCCTCGCGCAGGCCGAAGATGTCCACCCGCGCCACGCCCGCCAAGAAGGCGCGCCGCCGGGCGTTGCCGTCGTCGGTCATGCCCAGCAGGTGGGGCACGCCGGTGTTGGCGGCGCCGAACAGGTGGTCGTGGATGTAGCGCTGGTCGTCCTCCGCGGCCTGGCCCGGCGCGGCCGGGTAGCGGGCCGCGAAGTCGTCGGAGGGCTTGAGCGGCATGTGGCACAGGGCGCAGCGCGTGACCGCCCGCGGCGGGTAGTAGAAGCTGGTCACGCCGTGGCCGGACACGCCACTCAGCAGCCAGGAGTCGTAGTGGTTCTGGCCGCGCAGCCACTTGTAGCGGTTGAACTCGGCCGGCAGGTGCACCTTGTGGCACACGCTGCAGAATTCGGCGCTGCGATGCAGCGGTTTGAGAAAGGTCTTCTTGTGGAATTCCGGCTTGGCCTTGATGAGCTGGTGGCTGAGCGCGCGCAGCCAGCGGTTGTCGCTGAATTCGAAGGGATAGGCGCCGGGCGCGCGGATGCTGTAGTCGCCGTTGCCGCGCGGGCTGTTGATGCGCTCGATGGCGTGGCACACCGTGCAGGTGATGCCGGCCCTGGCGTCCGGATCGCGCTCGATCTCCTCCGGTGAACGATCGAACTTGCCGCTCAGCAGCAGCACCGGGTCGTGGCAGGCGGCGCACAGGCGGGCGGCGTGGGGCACGTTCTCGCGCTCGCTGTATTCGATGGTCTCCAGCACGCTGAAGCGGTACACCGGATTGTTGAAAGAGCTCAGGTGGTGCATGGAGTGCTGCCAGTCGTCCTTGAAGTCGGCGTGGCAGCTCACGCACTCCTCGCTGCGATTGAGGCGCTCGGCCGGAATGTAGCCGTTCGGCAGGCGGGTCAGGGCCGGCGCCAGGGACACCTGCACCGCGCCCTCGGCGCGCCGCTGGTGCTGCCAGCCCTCGGCCACCACCATGAGCGCGGCGAAGGCCACCGCCACCCCCGCCCAGCGCAGCCCCAGCCGCCAGCGGATGGTGCGCCCCGCCAGGCGGTGCAGCACGAACAGCCAGGCCACCAGCAGCGGCGTGATCACGTGCACCCAGTACAGCACGTGCCGCCAGCGCGGATCGTCGATCTCGAACAGCCCCAGGCGGGTCAACAACACCCCGCTCACCAGCAGCAGCAGGCCGGCCACGGCCAGCGCCAGCCCGGCCTGCACCGCGCGCCGGTTGGGGCGGGGCCAGGCGCGCCGCAGATGGCGCGGCACGAACACCACGAACGGCACCAGCAGCAGCAGCCCCAGCACCAGATGGGCCAGGAACACGAGCTGGTAGAGATAGTCCTGCCAGATGCGCCCGGTGGCCGCCTCCAGCAGGGTGACACCCACCAGATAGAGCGAGTCCACCGCCAGCAGGCCGAACAGCAGGAACAGGGCCGCCAGCCAGGGTCGCAGCGGACGGCCGACGACGGGAACGGATGGGGAACGGTGTCGGGGTGCGGTCATGACATGCGCGACGACGGGAATGGAGATGGTGGCGGCGGGCCGGCCGCGGCCGGCCCGCGCCGTGCAGTGCTCAGCCGCCCTGTGCTGCGGGGGCGGTCTTCTGCTCCTGGGCCGGGGCCGGGGCGGCCTTCGGCTCAGGGGCCCGGCGCCCGGCGGCCTCCGCCTCGAAGCGCTCGCGCAGCGCCTGCATGCGCTTGTCCTCTTCCTCGATCATCTTCCGGAAGCGGGCCAGCTCTGCCTCATGACGCTTCATGGCCGCCTCGCGCGCCTGCTCCATTTGCTGGGTCATGGTGCGCTCCACGGCCCAGGGATCGACCCAGTAGGGCGCGGCCCAATACGGGGCGTACCCCCAGGCGGGCCCCCACCAGCCCGGGCCCCAGCCCGGAC
>JALVPS010000061.1 GCA_027031685.1 Gammaproteobacteria bacterium
TCGCACCGCTTCAAGGCGTGGTTCCGGGCGCGGTTCCCCGGCCTGTGGCCGCGCTACCGGCTGCTCTACAACCTCGTCTCCGCGCTGCTGGTGGCCGTGCCGCTGGGCATCGCCCTGCTCCGGCCAAACCCGTGGCTGTGGCGCTGGACCGGTCCCGGCTGGTGGCTGGCCAACGGCCTGGCGGCCCTGGCCGTGCTGGGCTTTCTGTACAGCACGCGCTACTACGACGGGATGGCCTTCCTCGGCCTGCGCCGCGACACGGCGGGGCACATCGGCTCGGCCGACGAGCCCTTCGTCATCTCGCCGCTGCACCGCTGGGTGCGCCATCCGTGGTATTTCTTCGGCCTCATCCTCATCTGGACGCGCGACATGAATCTGTACTGGTTCATCACCTGCCTGCTGGCCACGGCCTACTTCGTGGTGGGCTCGCGGCTGGAGGAACGGAAGTTCATCGCCGAATACGGCCCGCGCTACGCCCGCTACCGGACCCGCGTGCCGGGCCTGCTGCCCCTGCCCTGGCGCCACCTGAGCCGGGCCGAGGCCGAGGCGCTCATGCGGGGGGACGGCTGATGGCCCGCGAGCGCCCGGTGAAGATCGTGCAGGCGCCCGACTTCGCCGCCTACAGCGAGGTGATCGACGTGCGCTCGCCGGCCGAGTTCGCCGAGGACCACGTGCCGGGGGCGGTCAACTGCTGGGTGCTGGACGACGCCCAGCGCGCCGAGGTGGGCACGATCTACAAGCAGGTCAGCCCCTTCGAGGCCAAGAAGCGCGGCGCCGCCCTGGTGGCGGCCAACATCGGCCGCTGGATGGCCACGCACTTCGCCGACAAGCCGCGCGACTACCGCCCGCTGGTGTACTGCTGGCGCGGCGGGCAGCGCTCCATGAGCCTGGCCACGGTGCTGGCGCGCGTGGGCTGGGCCGTGCACGTCATGGAGGGCGGCTACAAGCGCTACCGGGCGCGCGTGCGCGAGACCCTGGCGGAGACCGCCCCGCGCCTGCACCTGGTGGTGCTGGCCGGCCTCACCGGCACCGCCAAGACGCGCCTGCTGCACGCCCTGCGCGCGCGCGGCGAGCAGATCCTGGACCTGGAGGGGCTGGCGCGCCACAAGGGCTCCCTGCTGGGCCACGACCCGGCCGGGCCGCAGCCGGCGCAGAAGTATTTCGAGTCGCTGCTGGCGCGCGAGCTGGCCGCCCTCGACCCGGCGCGGCCGGTGTGGGTGGAGTCGGAGAGCAACAAGATCGGCAATCTGTACTGCCCCGAGGCCCTGTGGCGGCGCATGAAGGACGCCCCGGTGGTGGAGGTGACGGCGCCGCTGGATGCCCGCGTGGCCTACCTGCTGCGCGACTATCCCCACTTCCAGGCCGACCCCGCCGCCCTCAAGCGGCGCCTCGACCACCTGGTGGCGCGCCACGGCCACGCCACCGTGGACCACTGGCACGCCCTCATCGACGCCGGCGACTGGCCGGCCTTCGTGGCCGACCTGCTCACCCGCCACTACGACCCCAGCTACCGGCGTTCCATCGCTCGCCACGCCCGGCTGGTGCTGGGGCGCGTCACCCTGCCCGCCCTGGACGAGGCCGACATCGCCGCGGGGGCCGGGCGCCTGGCGGCGCTGCTGGCCGAGGCGCCGGCCGAGGCCCTGGCGGCGTCCTGAGACCGGGCGGCCGCCGTTCAGGGCCGGTCCGCTTTGGCCGCCCCCTTGTCCCGTATCTCGGCGGGGTATTCGATGGCGCTGGCAATGAGCGCGGCGTAGGCCCAGGCCTGTTCCTCCACGGCCTGGGTGGGGCTGGCGTCGAGCGCGGCCAGGGCGCTCTGCAGGGCCGGATCGGGCCGGTGTCCCAGCCACAGGGCGGTGGCCCGCCACAGCAGGGCCTCGCCGGAGGGGATGGGGCCGTCGGGCAGGTGGCGCTGCCAGAGGGGGTCGGGCAGCAGGGAGCGCTCGGTGCGCCGCCAGCCCCGGGGGCCGTGGAAGCGCCGCCAGGCCGCGCGCAGCACCCGTTCGCCGAAGCGCCAGGCACCCTTGTCGCCGCTGGCCCGCGCCCACTGCAGCACGCCCCAGGCGACGCCGGCGTAGTCGTCCAGCTGGCCGCGACCCAGGGGGCGGCCGTCGGCGGCCCGGCCGCGCAACAAGTGATCGCCCCGCCACAGGCGCTCGCGCAGGGCGTCGAACAGGCGCTGGCCGCGGGCACGCAGGGCCGGCGCCCGCGGCAGGGCGGCGGCGAAGGCGGCCAGGGCCAGGCCGTTCCAGCCGGCCAGGCGCTTCTCGTCCCGCGGCAGGCGGTGGCGCCGGGCACGGGCGGCGCGCAGCGTGTCGCGGATGCGCTGCAGGCGGCGCGCGGCGGCCGGCTCGTCCAGGTCGAAGGCCTTGGCCAGGGCGGCGAGATCCATGTTCTGGCGCGGCAGGACAGGGCGGCCCTCGCCGGCCCCCTGCAGGTGCCAGGCGGCGTCGGCGAAGGTCAGGTCGTCCTCGGCCAGCAGCCGACGCAGCTCGTCCCAGGTCCAATGGTAGTAGCCGCCCTCCTCGCCCCGCTCGTCCACGGCCGACAGGCTGGCCACGAACAGGCCGTCGCCGGCGTCCATGTCGCGCTGCAGGAAGCGCAGGGTGCGCAGGCCGATGTCGGTGTACCCGGGCGCATCCAGGGCTTCCCCCGCACGCAGGTAGAACCAGGCCAGCAGGGCGTTGGTGTACAGCATCTTCTCGAAGTGGGGCGTCTCCCAGTCCGGGTCCACGGTGTAGCGGAAGAAGCCGTCGCCGATGTGGTCGCGCAGGCCGCCGGCAGCCATGTGGTCCAGGGTCAGGCGCAGCTGGCGGGTGACCTCTTCATCGGGCTTGCCGCCCGGGCGGCGCAGGGCGAGAAGGCCCATGAGCTGGGGCACGGAGGGGAACTTGGCCTGGTGGCCGAAGCCGCCCTGCAGGTCGTCGGCGTAGTCGAGCAGCTGGAAGCGCAGGGCCGGGCCCAGCTCGTGGATGTGGCGCCCGGGCAGCGGCCGCTCGTCGGCCTCGCGCCGCTTGGCCAGCTCGGCGCTGAACGCGCGCGCCGCCCGGCGCAGGCCCTCCGCGTCGCGCTGCCAGCGCGCCTGCAGCTTGCGCAGCACGGCCGCGAAGCGGTCCCGCGGCAGGTAGGTCATGCCCGCCAGCGGGTAGCCCTCGGGGGTGAGGAACACGTTGAGGGGCCAGCCGCCCCGCCCCGCCGTGGCCTCGGTGAAGGCCATGAGGCGGGCGTCCAGGGCGGGGTCCACCTCGCGATCCACCTTGACGGGCACGAAGTGTTCGTTGAGCAGCCGGGCGATGGCCGGGTCGCGAAAGCTCTCCTCGTGCATGACGTGGCACCAATAGCAGGCGAAGTAGCCCACGGACACGAACAGCAGACGCTGCTCGCGGCGCGCCCTGTCCAGGGCCTCCGGCCCCCAGGGCAGCCAGTGCACAGGGTCCTCGCCGTGCATGCCCAGATAGGGCGAGGGGTTGCCGTACAGAGCGTTGCGGGCCGGCGCGGGCGGCGCGGCGGTGAGCAGCGCGAGCAGCAGGGCGAGGGCGATGCGGGACATGGCGGACCTCGGCGTGGGGGCGATGCCCCGAGTATGGCACTCAGGCGGCCAGGGCGTAGCCCCATACCGCCAGCAGCTCACCGTCGCGGTACACCAGCGGCAGCCGGTCGCGCCACCACGGCGGCACGCCCCATTCCTGCAGCCAGTGCTTGAGGGGGCGGTGGTGGGCCACGCCGCGCGGGCGCAGGCGCTCGCCACCCTCGCGCAGGCGCACCTCCAGCACCTCGCCGGCGCCCAGGCCGGGCACGGCGCAGCGCAGGGGCTGCGGCTCCAGGTGCAGGCCCAGGGCGGGGATGGTGAGCGGCCGGTCCAGCGGCCAGCGCCAGCGCCGCACCGCCGGCAGCGGGGGCGGCGTGGGCCGGTGGTAGAGCCGGTCGCGCCAGCGGTACACGGTGCGCGCGCCCAGCGCCAAGGCCGGCCGGGCGTCGTGGCGGCTGTGCAGCAGGTCGTGCTCCAGGGCGGCCAGCTGGGCGTGGTCGGGGGTGACGGGCCGACCGCCCAGGCGCAGCCAGTGGCGCAGCAGGTTGTGGCGGCGCGGCGCGGACAGGGCCAGCAGGCCGGCCACGGGCAGGCTGCCGTCGGCGCCGGCCAGGCGCCCGAGGTCGGCGGCCGCCAGATCGGCGGCCAGGGCCTCGCTGGCGGCGGCGTTGCGGCTGACGCGGTACAGGGCCGGCACGGCCTGCGGCCAGCGCGCGGTGAGGACCGGCAGCACGTGGTGGCGCAGGTAGTTGCGGTCGTGGGCGGGGTCGGCGTTGCTGGGGTCCTCCACCCAGGCGAGGCCGCGGGCGCGCGCGTAGTCGCGCAGGGCCTGGCGGCGGAAGCCGAGCAGCGGACGCAGCAGCCAGCCGCGGGCGAAGGGGCGTTGCGGGGGCATGGCGGCCAGCCCGGCGTTGCCGGCGCCGCGCACCAGGTTGAGCAGCACGGTCTCGGCCTGGTCGTCCTGGTGGTGGGCCGTGAGCAAGCCGCCTTCGGCAGGCAGGTGGCGCGCCAGCACGGCGTAGCGGGCGCGGCGGGCGGCGGCCTCCAGGCTCTCGCCGCGCCGGCGCTCGACCTTCACGCGCTCGATGCGGCACGGCACATCAAGCGCCGCGCACAGGGCCTGGCAGTGGGCGGCCCAGTCGTCGGCCGCCGGGTGCAGGCCGTGGTGCACGTGCACGGCGGCCAGGGGCGCGGCCAGTCGCTCGCGCAGGCGGCTCATGAGGTCCAGCAGGGCCACGGAGTCGGCGCCGCCGCTCAGGGCCAGGAGGTAGGCCCGCACGCGCGGCAGGGCGGCCAGCACATCGAAGAGGGCGTCGGGGTCCAGGGGGCGCGCACGCGCCATGGGGTCACTCGTTGAACTGGCCGTAGCGCATGAGGCGGTCGTAGCGGCGCTGCACCAGCTCGTCGGTGCCGAAGCGCTGCAGCTGCTGCAGGGCCTGCTCCACGGCGTCGCCCACGCGGCGGGCCGTCTCCGCCGGGTCGCGGTGGGCCCCGCCCAGGGGCTCGTCGATGACCTGGTCGATGAGCTTGAGCTCCAGCAGGCGCTGCGAGGTAATGCCCAGGGCCTCGGCCGCCTCGGCGGCCTTGTCGGCGCTCTTCCAGAGGATGGAGGCGCAGCCCTCCGGGGAGATGACCGAGTAGGTGCTGTACTGCAGCATCTGCACGTGGTCGGCCACGCCGATGGCCAGCGCGCCGCCGGAGCCGCCCTCGCCGATGACGGTGGCCACGATGGGCACCTTGAGGGTGGACATGACCAGCAGGTTCTTGGCGATGGCCTCGCTCTGGCCGCGCTCCTCGGCGCCGATGCCGGGGTAGGCGCCGGGGGTGTCGATGAAGGTGAGGATGGGCAGGCGGAAGCGCTCGGCCAGGTTCATCAGGCGCAGCGCCTTGCGGTAGCCCTCCGGACGCGGCATGCCGAAGTTGCGGCGGATCTTCTCCTTGGTGTCGCGCCCCTTCTGGTGACCGATGACCACCACCGGCTGGCTGCGGAAGCGCCCCACGCCGGAGACGATGGCCGGGTCGTCGGCGTAGTTGCGGTCGCCGTGCAGCTCCTGGAAGTCCTCGATGAGGTGGCCGATGTAGTCCAGCGTGTGCGGGCGGCGCGGGTGGCGCGCCAGTT
This sequence comes from Gammaproteobacteria bacterium, assembly GCA_027031685.1. Classification (GTDB taxonomy): domain Bacteria; phylum Pseudomonadota; class Gammaproteobacteria; order UWMA-0217; family UWMA-0217; genus JALVPS01. The sequence goes on from JALVPS010000061.1 coordinate 5,646, forward strand.
GCGAGATCTGCCAGGGGGTGAGCTTGGCGAAGATGCTCTCCGTGAGGCTGTGGCACTTCTCCTCCAGACGCGCCACCTCCTCGCCCAGGTTGATGCCGCTGTCGTCGCCCACGTAGCGCAGTTCCCTGATCTTCGCCTCGAGCTCGGCAATGGGCTGCTCAAAATCGAGAAAGTCCGGATTCATGGCGCGCGTCTGGTGGGAAAAGAGCAGCCTATGGTAACGAAAACGTGACGAAATTACAGGCGCGGGACCGGCCTCGGCAGGTCGGGCAAATGCGCGCCAGCGCCGTGCCCAACGTTCCCTTCGTGTTGTTGGGCACGCTGCGCTTTGCCCAACCTACGCGGGCTGCGGCGCTTCCGTTATTGCTCCCTCTCCCCCGGCGGGGGAGAGGGTTGGGGTGAGGGGGCCGCGCCCCAAGCGCGTCGTCGGTGAAGCTCCGTAGGTTGGGCTAAGGCACGCCAGCGCCGTGCCAAACATTCCCTTGGTTTCGTTGGGCACGCTTCGCTTTGCCCAACCTACGCGGGGACCCTCTCCCCCGGGCTGGGGGCGACCCACGCGGGGCCGCATCGCGCGCTCCTGGGTCAATGCACCCCTGGCGTGGCACGGCCGGGCACGGCAAGATGCGCCCATGGATTCCTCCCTGCCTCCGCTGGTGCTCGGTTCCAGCTCGCCCTTCCGGGCCGAGCTGCTGGGTCGCCTGCGTCTGCCCTTCACCACCGCCGCGCCGGACATCGACGAGACGCGCCTGCCGGGCGAGGCGCCGGCGGACATGGTGCGCCGCCTGACCCGCCTGAAGGCGGAGGCGGTGGCCGCCGACCATCCCCGCCACCTGATCATCGCCTCCGACCAGTGCGCCGAGTGCGACGGCCGCATCCTGGGCAAGCCGGGCAGCCACGAGCGGGCCGTCGAGCAGCTGCTGGGCTTCTCCGGCCGCATAGTGCGCTTCCACACCGGGCTGGCCCTGCTCAACAGCGCCACCGGCCGGCTGCAGCTGGACGTGGTGCCCTTCGCCGTCCACTTCCGCCCCCTGGACCGCGCGCGCGTGGAGCGTTACCTGCACGCCGAGCGGCCCTACCAGTGCGCCGGCAGCTTCAAGTCGGAGGGGCTGGGCATCACCCTGTTCCGCCGCCTCGTCGGCGACGACCCCAACGCCCTGGTGGGCCTGCCGCTCATCCGCCTGGTGGATTTTCTGGCCGCCGAGGGCATCGAGTTGCCACTATGCTGAAACCTGCGCACGTGCTGAATTCAGGGACCT
>JALVPS010000062.1 GCA_027031685.1 Gammaproteobacteria bacterium
AGGTAGCGGTCGCGACGGGTGGCGCCGGACTGGCCGCCGGCCATGATCGCCATGGCGTCGGTGGAGTCGGCGGCGCGGCCCATGCCGCCGGGGTGGCCGCCCGGCCCCATGTCGCCGTCGTCACCCCCCGCGTCGGGGCCACCATCGCCCCCGCTGCCGCCGGGCCAGTCGCCGTCGGCCCCGCTGCCCGCCACGGCCGCGCCGCCGCTGGCGCGGTAGCGGTCGGCGCGGTACTGGGCGGTCAGGCCGAGCCGCCAGCGGCCCAGGGCGAGCCGGTCCAGGCCCAGGCCCAGCGAGCCACTGTCGTAGTCGCGGGCGGGGTCGTCGGCGTCGCTGCGCCGCCACTGGCCGAACAGGCGCCAGCGGGGCGCCCGGGACGCCGCCGGCAGGTACCAGGTGCCGGCCAGGCTGAGGCGACGGGTGCGGTAGCGGTCGGCCGGGTCCTGGTCGTGGTCCTCGCGCTGCAGGCCGAGTACCAGGTCCACGCCCTGGCCGCCGTCGCCGAACCAGCCCAGGGTGCCGCGCAGGACGCCGGCGTCGTAGCCGCTCACGGGATAGACGTCGTCGCGGTAGCGGGCGGCCTCCAGGCTCAGGCGGCCCAGCCAGCGCTCGGTGAGGGGCCGCAGCCAGTGGGCGCGGCCCTGCAGGTAGCTCAGGGTGGTGCCGTCGGCCGGGGCGTGGTCCAGGCTGCCCTGCGCGTCCACGGCCCAGCCGCCGGCGGCGGTGATGGCGTCGCGCCCCCAGGCGCCGGACAGCAGCACGCTGCGGCGCGTCACGGCGGCCGTGTCCAGCGCCGTGAGGCTGCCGGCCTGCTGCACGGCCAGGTCGCGGCTGTAGCGGCCGCCCAGCGCCAGCCAGCCGGCCGCCGGGGCCACGGACGGCAACAGGGCCAGCGTCAGCAGGGGCAGCAGGCGGCGCGGCACGCGGTGGTGATGCGGCATGTCGGGTCCCTCCGGTGGCCGGTCAGTGGTGCATGCCGCCCATGCCGCGCGACATGCCGCCGCCCATGTCGTGGCCGCCCATCTCGCCCATGCCGTGGCCCATGTCGTGATCCGTCATGCCGCCGCTGCGCTGGTGGAAGGCGCGGAAGCGCTCCATCATGCGGCGCTGCTGCTCCGGGTCCATCTGCTGGAAGCGGCGGTGGCTCTCCATGAGCTTGCGGCGCTCGGCCGCCGGCAGCCGCTTGAAGCGCTCGTAGGCGCGCTGCATGTCGTGGCGGCGCTCGGGGGACAGGCTCTGCCAGCGCTGGTAGCGCTGCCACAGCTTCTGGCGGCGCTCGGCCGGCAGGGCCAGCCAGCGCTTGCCCAAGGTGACCAGCTGGCGGCGCTGTTGCGGGTCGAGGCGGTCCCAGTCCTGGCGGAACTCGCCCAGCACGGTCTGCACGGGGGCCGGCAGCGACGACCAGGCGGGGCCGTCCGCGCCGGTGGCGGGCAGGCCGGCGGCCAGCCACAGCAGGGCGATGAGCAGCCATCTACGGGGCATGGCGATCCTCCTCCTTCCGCTCGTGCCGGCCGCGCTCCGCCGCGGGGCGCCCGGCCTCGACGGGGGCGCGCTGCGCGTAGCGCAGCAGGCCCTCGAACTCCTCGTCGGGCATGTCCATGAGCAGCGGCAGCTGGGCCACGAAGGCGCGCGGCAGGGTGGGCGGCGGGGCGTCGCCGCTGTACACCAGGGTGCTCAGTACCAGCAGCCCTGCCCACAGGGGGCGCTCAACCCTGACCGTCATCGCCCTGCTCCGCCAGCCAGACATAGAAATCGAGGTTCTCCAGCAGGGACACGGGGGCGCTGTCGTCCAGCACCCAGGCCGGCAGCGCCTCGTCGGGGGCCTGCGCCAGGGGCGGCGCCGCGGGCCGCTCGCCGCGGCGCCATACCACCACCGCCGCCATGAGCGCCATGCCCAGGGCGGCGGCCGGCACCGCCAGCCAGGCCCCCGCCCGCCGCCGGGGCGGCCGGGCCCGGGCCAGGGCGTCCACGGTCATGCGCTGCAGGGCCCGCTCGTGGCGCGCCGCCAGCGCGCGGGCGCGCCGGTCCAGCAGCTCCGCCGGCGTGGCCCGCCGGTCGTTGCGGTCGTCATTCATCGATCCAGTCCCCCAGTTGTTCCCGCAGCGCGCGCATGGCGCGCGACAGGTGGGTCTTCACGCTGCCCTCGGAGCAGCCCATGGCGGCGGCCGCCTCCTGCACGCTGAGGCCCTGCCACTGGCGCAGCAGCCAGGCCTCCTGCTGGCGGGCCGGCAGGCGCTGCAGGGCCTGCTCCAGGGCCTCGGCCAGGGCGTCGGCCGCGTGGCAGTCCTGCGCCGAGGCGGCCGGCTCGCCCTCGGGGTCGCGCGCCTCGCCGCCATCATCCCCCTCGCCCAGGGCGGAGAAGGGCAGGATGCGGGCGATGCGCTCGCGCCAGCCCCGCTTGCGCTGCCAGTCCGTGATGCGGCGCAGCAGGATACGGTAGAACAATCGCTGCCAGGCGTCCTCCTCGAAGCGGCGCGCCGCGGCCACGAAGCCGATCATGGCCTCCTGCAGCAGGTCCAGCGCCAGCTCCTCGTCGCGCACGCGCAGCACGGTCATCTTCAGGGCCGGGGTGCGCACGCCGCGCAGAAACAGGTCCAGTTTCGCATGCCAGTCCGGGCTCAAACGTCTTCTCCCTGTCGGCTGGGCCCGGCGCCAGTCCAGCCCGTCCACCCGTAGATATCGCAACGGGCGGCGGATCGGTTGACAGGCACCGGAGAATGGAGCGGCGCAGCCTACAACCTGTGCGTTGGGTGCATGTCAAGTGGGGGTTGCGCGCTGGGGGAACGCCCCGCCGCCGGCTGGCGCGCGGGCGCCGGCCCCGGGCGGGGCCGGCCGTGGTCGGGACGGAGCGGGCCCCGTCAGTGGCTGTGGTCGTGGCCGTGGTCGTCGTGGGCCGGCATGGCGTCGGCGGCGGACGCGCCGTGCGTGTGGCCGTGCCCGGCCGGGGCGCTGGCCACCAGCTGGCGGTACTGCTCGGGGGACATGCCCTTGGCCCTGGCCAGGAAGGCCACCATCGCCCAGATGTCGGCGTCGCTGTGCGACTTGCCCCAGGCGGGCATGCCGGTGAGCTTGATGCCGTGCTTGATGACCCAGAAGGCCTCGCGCGGGTCGTGGATGCCGTGCTCGATCAGCTCGGGCGGCTCGGGGTACAGGCCCTCGTGCAGCTCGGTGGGCGCCTGGCCCGGGGCCAGGTGGCAGGCGGCGCACATCTCGTCGTAGCCGCGCGCGCCGGCGGCGATCATGGCCGGGTCGTCCAGGGTGGGCACCTCGATGTCCTCACTGCGCACCTCGATGGCGCGCTCGCGCAGGATCTCCAAGACGTTCTCGGTGACGGCCCAATGGGGCTGGTCGGCGGCGATGTTGTACACGCCGAGGCCGATGTAGAGGCCGGCGGCGACGAGCAGCAGGACGAGCAGGATGAGCAGGCGTTTGAACATGACGTTTTCCTTTTGAGTGATGCAGTGCGGGAATTCAGCGGGGCGGCCGCGGCGGCCGGTTGCAGCAGGCGGGCGGCGGCGCCTTGGCATTGGCGCGGGCGTTCTCGTCCAGCAGGGTCAGCCAGGCGCGGCGCAGGCGGGCGCACGGCCCCCGGGCGGGACCATAGCCCAATTCCGCGAGGCGGCGCGAGAGCCGGGTGTAATCGGTGTGGGAAGCCAGGTACTCGACGGTGACGCGGCGCGCGCCGGGCCGCGTCCACACCCCCAGCACGCCGGGCAGGGCCCGCAGCCGGTCCGCCAGGACCTCGGCCTCGGCAGCCGTGGGCGCGCGGGCCAGCACCAGGCGGCGCCGCATGCGCAGGGCCGGATCAGCGGGCCGGTCCGGGCCGCTCATCCCCCCAGCAGGCGCTTGCGGCGGCGGAACTCCTCCTCGTCGATCTCGCCACGCGCGAAGCGCTCCTCCAGGATCTCCAGCGGCGTCCTGTCCGGCCGGCCCCGCTGCGGACCGGACGGGCCGCCACCCAGGCCGCGCACGGCCCAGACGATCACCACGATGAGCAGGATCCAGAACAGCCACATGAAGCCGCCGAAAAAACCGTGACCACCGAACATGGCCTCACCTCCGTCGTCGTTGGGCTCAGACCACCACGAACTGCCCCATCATGCCGCCGTCCTCGTGCTCCAGGATGTGGCAGTGGAACATGTAGGGGTGGTCGGGGTCGGCGTAGTCGTCGAAGCGGGTGATGACACGCACCGTCTCGCCGGCGTCCACCCACACGGTGTCCTTCAGGCCCCGCTCCCAGGGCGCCGGCGGGCGGCCGTCGCGGTCCAGGATGCGGAACTGGATGTCGTGGATGTGGAAGGGGTGGCCCATGGGCGAGTCGTTGACGATCTCCCAGATCTCCACGTCGCCCAGGGGCACGCGGGCGTCGATGCGCGCCATGTCCATGCTGCGGCCGTTGATGGTGAAGCCGTCGCCGCGCATCATGCGCGGCCCCATGGCCATGTCCAGCACGAAGCGCCGCGTGCGGGCCGCCCGGCGCGGCGACCAGTCCGGCACCTCGGCCAGCCGCTGCGGCAGGGCGGCCTGGGGCGGCTCGGGCCGCTCGGCGGTGAACTGCATGATGACGAAGGGCTCGTCGGCCGGCTGCATCATGGACATCATCCCCATCATGCCCATCATCCCCATCCCCCGCCGGCCGCGGCGCCGGCGCGGCAGGGGCTCGTGGCGCAGGGTGACGCGGTCGCCGGGCTCGAAGGTCACGATCACGTCGGCCCGCTCGGCCGGGGCCAGGCGGATGCTGCGCCGCGCCACCGGGCGCGCCAGCAGGCCGCCGTCGGTGCCCACCTGCAGCATCTCGCGCCCGTCGCTGAACACCAGGTTGTAGGTGCGGGCGTTGGAGCCGTTCAGCAGCCGCAGGCGCATGCGCCGGCGCGGCACGGCCAGGGTCGGCCAGGGCACGCCGTTGACCAGCATCACGTCGCCGTGCACGCCGAACATGCGGTCGCGCATGGTGGCCAGGTAGAGGAACTGCCCGTCGCTGTCGAAGCGCCGGTCCTGCAGCACCAGCGGGATGTCGTCCACGCCGTACTCGGCCGGCAGGCCGGGCGGCGTCTCGCCGTCGTCGATGTAGAACAACCCTGCCAGCCCCTGATAGACCTGCTCGCCGGTGTGGTGCAGCGGGTGGGCGTGGTACCACTGCAGGGAGGCCGGCTGGCGGATCTCGAACTCCGGCCGCCACACCGCGCCCGGCTCGATCACCTGCTGCGGGCCGCCGTCCATGCGCGCCGGCAGGTGCACCCCGTGCCAGTGCAGGGTGGTCACCGTGGACAGGGCGTTGCGCACGGCGAAGCGCACCCGCTCGCCGCGCCGCACGCGCAGCGCGGGGCCCAGGTAGTCCGCGTCGATCCCCAGGGTGGCGGTGTCCACCCCCGACAGGAAGCGGCGCCGGCCGCGTCGCACGGTGAGGTCGAAGGTCCGCACCCCGCCCTGCAGCCGGCCCGTGCGCAGCGGCGGGATCGCCAGCGGTCGGGAAAAGGGCTCGGGCAGGGCCCGCGCCAGGGCCGGGCGCGACAGCAGGCCCGGCACGGCGGCCCCGGCCAGCCCGAGGGCGCCCAGCTTCAACACGTCTCTGCGACTGACCATGCGCGTTCTCCGTCAGATGTCGATGCGCCGCAGGCGCAGCGCGTTGAGGATGACCGACACCGAGCTGAAGCTCATGGCGGCGGCGGCGATGATGGGCGAGAGCAACAGGCCGAAGGCCGGATAGAGCACGCCGGCGGCGATGGGCACGCCCAAGGCGTTGTAGACGAAGGCGAAGAACAGGTTCTGGCGGATGTTGCGCATCACCGCCCGGCTCAGGCGGCGGGCGCGCACGATGCCGCGCAGGTCGCCCTTGACCAGGGTGATGCCGGCGCTCTCGATGGCCACGTCGGTGCCGGAGCCCATGGCGATGCCCACGTGGGCCTGGGCCAGGGCCGGCGCGTCGTTGATGCCGTCGCCGGCCATGGCCACGATGCGCCCCTCGCCCTGCAGCTGTTGCACGATCTCCGCCTTGCGGTCGGGCAGCACCTCAGCCTCCACCCGGTCGATGCCCAGCCGGCGCGCCATCGCCTCGGCCGTGGTGCGGTTGTCGCCGGTGAGCATGACCACGGTGATGCCCTCGCGGTGCAGGGCGGCGATGGCCTCCGGCGTGGAGGGCTTGATGGGGTCGGTCACCTGGATGAGGCCGGCCGGGGCGCCGTCGATGGCCACGTACATGACCGTGCGCCCCTCGGCGCGGCCCGCCTCGGCGCGGGCGTCCAGCGCGCCGGTGTCCAGCCCCAGCCCGGCCAGCAGACGGCGGTTGCCCACCGCCACGCGGTGGCCGTCCACCTCGCCCTGCACGCCCTGCCCGGTGACCGACCGGAAGCCCGCCACCGGCGCCAGCGCCAGGCCGCGCCCCTCGGCGGCGCGCACGATGGCCTCCGCCAGCGGGTGCTCGCTGGCCCGCTCCAGGCTGGCCACCAGCCGCAGCAGCTCGTCCTCGCTTCCGGCCAGCGCCTCAGCGGCCACCACCTCGGGTCGCCCCTCGGTGAGCGTGCCGGTCTTGTCCACCACCAGCGTGTCCACCTTCTCCATGATCTCCAGCGCCTCGGCGTTCTTGATGAGCACGCCGGCGGTGGCCCCCTTGCCGGTGCCCACCATGATGGACATGGGCGTGGCCAACCCCAGGGCGCAGGGGCAGGCGATGATGAGCACCGCCACGGCATTGACCAGGGCGTGGGCCAGGCGCGGCTCGGGGCCCCACAGGCCCCAGGCGACGAAGGTGAGCACGGCCACCCCCCCCCACCACCGGCACGAACACCGCCGACACCTTGTCGGCCAGCTTCTGGATGGGCGCCCGCGAGCGCTGCGCCTCGCCCACCATGCGCACGATCTGCGCCAGCAGCGTGTCGGCGCCCACCTTCTCGGC
>JALVPS010000063.1 GCA_027031685.1 Gammaproteobacteria bacterium
GCTACCGTGCGGAACAACCTGCAACAGGCGCTGCGCGATTATGGCGACCCGCTCCTGCCGCTGCGGATCGAGAACCATCGCGACGCCCGCTTCCATTGCCGTGTAGCGCTGAAGATCGATGCGGCCTTCGTGGCGGAAACCGTCACGGAAGAGGTACGCCAGGCGCTGCGCAGCGCCTTCTCCTTCGACCAGCGCCGCTTCGGCCAGGGCGTCTCGGTGGACGAGGTGGCGGCGGTGGCCCAGGCCGTGCCCGGGGTAGTGGCCGCCCATGTGCTGCGGTTGTACCGCGCGGGAGAGGCGCCGGTCCGTCAGCCACGCCTGTTCGCGGCCCTGCCCGTCGCCTCGCCGACCGCCTCGCCCCAGGCCGCCGAACTGCTCACGCTGGCCGAGGCGCCCATCGAGCTGGAGATGCTGTCATGACCCATGATGCCCAATCCCTGTTTGCATTGCTACCGGCCATCCACCGCATCCGCGACGCGGAGCTGGCCCGCGCCAATGGCACCGAGCGGGGGCCGCTGGAGGAACTGCTGGCGGTGTTCGACGAGCAGATCGCCGTGGCGCAGGAGAACCTCGATCAGCTCTACGACGACCTGTTCATCGAGACCTGCGCCGATTGGGTGGTCCCCTACATCGGCGACCTGATCGGCTACCAGCCGTTGCACGGCGAGGTGCCGGAGGTAGCCAGCCCCCGCGCCGAGGTGGCGCATACCATCGCCCTGCGTCGCCGCAAGGGGACGGCCCTGGTGCTGGAACAGCTGGCGCGCGATGTGACCGGCTGGGACGCCCGCGCGGTGGAATACTTCCAGCGCCTGCTGACCAGCCAGTCCATGAACCACCCGCGGCCCGAGCACCCCTACAGCCCCGACCTGCGCCGGAGCGAGGCCCTGGCGTGGACCGGCACCGCCTTCGACACCACCCACCGCAGCATCGACGTGCGTCATATCGACGCCGGTCGTGGCCGCTACAACCTCCCCAACGTCGGCCTGCACCTGTGGCGCATTCGCGCCTACCGCCGCAGCGCGACACCCGCCTGGCGCGATGGCCCATACCGCTACCGCGTCAGCCCGCTCAACCACGACCTGCCGCTCTACAACCGCCCGCAGGCCGAAACCGACATCAGCCACCTGGCCGAACCGGACAATGTGCCCTGGCCGCTGTCCCGCCAGCGCCTGGCCCGTCATCTGGCACGCTATTACGCGGGGGCGGACAACCCGGCGCCCAGCCTGGCGCTGTGGCTGGGAGAGACACTCGTCCCGGCCAGCCAGATCCTCGTCTGCGACCTCAGCGACACGGCGGGCGGCTGGGCCCATACCCCGCCCCCGGATGGGCATTACGCCATCGACCCGGAGCTGGGGCGCATCGCCCTGCCGGCCGACGCGCCCGATCCGGCCGAGCTGCGCGTGACCTGGCACGAGGGCTTCCCGGCCGACCTGGGCGGCGGCGAATACGAGCGGGGCGCCACGCTGCCAGCGCTGGCCGCAGACACCCAACGGGTGCAGGCGGCCACCTTGGACGAAGCACTAACAAGCGTGGCGGGCAATATCGTAGTGGCGGGTACTATCATGGTGGCGAGTAACATCGTGGTGGAAATCACCGACAATGGTCGCTACGGCGGCGATCTGGGCATCCAGTTGGCTGCGCACGTCCGGGTGGAGATCCGCGCCAGCAATGGCTGCCGTCCGGTGCTGGACTTGAATACCTTCAGCGTCTCCGGCGCGGCCGACAGTACTTTTGCCCTCAACGGCCTGCTAATCACCGGCGCCGCCCTGGAGGTACCGGACACGGGTGACAACCAATTGGCCAGGCTGGAACTGAGCCACTGCACCCTGGTACCGGGCCTGCGCCTCACGCCGGACGGTGAACCGCAAGACCCCACGGCAGCCAGCCTGGTGCTGGAGATCCCGGGCCTGGATACCCGCTTGACGCATTGCATCGTCGGCGCCATCCGCTGCCATGCCGACGCCGGCGTCTCCGCCACGGACAGCCTCCTCGACGCCACCAGCATGACGCAGCCGGCCTATGTCGCAGCGGATGGCGGCGCGGGAGGACGCCTGTCGCTCGATGGCTGCACCCTGATCGGCGGACTCCACGCCCGCGAGATCGGCACTATCGCCAACAGCATCCTGCTCGCCCCGCCGGGCGCCGATGACGGCCCGGCGCCGGTGTGGGTGGAGCGCCGCCAGCAGGGTTGCCTGCGCTTCAGCTATGTAC
>JALVPS010000064.1 GCA_027031685.1 Gammaproteobacteria bacterium
CCCCCTGCTTCCGCTCCGAGGCCGGCTCCTACGGGCGCGACGTGCGCGGCCTGATCCGCCAGCACCAGTTCGAGAAGGTGGAGCTGGTGCAGCTGGTGCGGCCGGAGGACTCGGCCGCCGCCCACGAAGCGCTCACCGGCCATGCCGAGGCCGTGCTGCAACGGCTGGGGCTGCCGTACCGGGTGGTGGTGCTGTGCGCCGGCGACACCGGCTTCTCGGCCGCCAAGACCTACGACCTGGAGGTGTGGCTGCCGGGGCAGGGCAAGTACCGCGAGATCTCCTCCTGCTCCAACTTCCGCGACTTCCAGGCGCGCCGCATGCAGGCCCGCTGGCGCAACCCGGACACGGGCAAGCCGGAGCTGCTGCACACCCTGAACGGCTCCGGCCTGGCGGTGGGGCGCACGCTGGTGGCGGTGCTGGAGAACTACCAGCGCGCGGACGGCAGCGTGGTGGTGCCGGAGGTGTTGAGAAACTACATGAACGGGCTCGAAGTCATCGAGCCAACCGCCTGACCCGCAAGCGGTTTCCCTCCCCGTGGCGGCCGTCCCGGCCGCCGGTTACTCCCCGAGGTTCAGCGACAGCTTCACGAACAGCAGCCGGTCCGGGCTGAAGCGGCCCGGCGCGGCCGTGAGGAGCGGGTTGTCGGCCAGGTCGAAGGCGTCCGTGTCCTCGAAGTCGAAGTGGGTGTCCCACAGGTTCTTGATGCCCAGCGACAGGTGGCCGCGCCGGTGCGCCAGCCGGTAGGTGGCGCTCACGTCGGTGAGGAAGAAGTGGTCGTCGCCGCGCAGGCGGGGGGCGTTGTCGGTCGGGAACAGGAAGAAGTGGCCGGACTGGGCGATGTAGTGGTTCTCCATGGCCAGGATCCAGCGCCGGCCGCGGAACCAGCGCAGGTCCAGCCCCAGCTGCCAGGTGTGCAGGTCGTCGATCTGGAACAGGCGGTCGGCGGGCGTGCCGGCCTTGAAGGAGAACCAGGACAGGCGCGGATTGACCGCCAGGTCGTCACGCGGCGTCCAGTTGAGCCAGGCGCTGGCGCGGTTGATGCGGAAGTCGGTGCGCTCCAGGGAGTTGGTGCGGGCATGGACGTAGGGCATCTCCACCGCGTGGTGCAGGCCCTCGATGCCGCCGGTGAGGCGCTCGGACAGGGTGAAGTCCAGCCCCAGGGCGGTGTTGTCGGTGCGCGCCGCCACCGGGTCGTCGAACAGCTGGCTGAAGCCGGCGATCTGGGTGGGCTCCACGGTCTGGCTGGAGGGCAGCAGGCGCGTGAACTGGGCGAAGGCGGCGGCGCGCAGATCGAGCCGGTCGCTGGCGTGCCAGATCAGCCCCAGCTTGGGGTCCAGCTTGTGGCTGGTCTGGTCGAATTTCTCGTCGGCGTGGCGGTGCCAGGCCAGCCCCAGGGTGAGGTCCAGGTCGGGCCGGGGGCTGTTGTAGAGGTAGGCGTACAGGTCGCGCTGCGTGATGCGGATCTGGTTGTCGATGTCGCAGCCCACGGGGAAGGGGCAGGGCATGGGCGAGAAGTCCAGGTGCAGGCGGTCGTGGGCGTCCAGCTGCACGGCGCCGCCGCCGGCCACCAGCCGGCTGCCGCCCAGCTGGCCCAGGTACTGCAGCTCGCCCTGCCGGGCCACGCTGCCGGACTCGGTGTCCATGCTGCGGCTGGCGGGCGGGGCGAAGCGCTGCGTGAAGTCGGTGTCCACGTCCTGGTAGATGAGGTTGGCCAGCAGCAGGTCGCCGCTCGCGAACTGGTGGCGGCCGCCCAGGCGCGTGGTGCGCACGTGGGTGTGGAAGTCCAGGTCGGCGTTTTCCTCCAGCTCGGGCAGCAGCCGCTCCACCAGGTTGCCCTTCTGGCCGCGGTCGTCGCTGTAGGCCAGCTGCAGGTGGGTGTCGGCCGTGATGGCCCACTGCCCCAGCAGGCGGCCCAGCTCGCGGCCGAAGTCGTCGCCGGGGCGGAAGCCGCCGTAGCTCTGGTGGTACTGGCCCAGGCCCAGGGCGGCGCGTTCGCCCAGGGCGTTGACGATGAGGTCGTCGGCCCAGATGCCGCGCTCGGCCACGCTGGCCTCCAGCTGGCCGCTCACGCCGCTGCGCGTGAACAGGGGGTTGTACTCGCCGTAGCCCAGGTCGGCGGGACCGGCGCCGCTGAGCAGGCCCAGGCGGCCGCCGCTCACCTGCGGCTGCAGGGGCTGGCGGTTGAGCGGTTGCAGCAGCT
>JALVPS010000065.1 GCA_027031685.1 Gammaproteobacteria bacterium
GCGTGGCAAGGTGAGGAAGGGGGATGTGTACAACGCGGTGGTGGTGCGCACCGCCAAGGGCGTGCGGCGCCCCGATGGCTCGCTGATCCGCTTCGACCGCAATGCCGCGGTGTTGTTGAACAACCAGTACCAGCCCATTGGCACGCGTATCTTCGGGCCGGTGACTCGCGAGTTGCGCTCGGAGAAATTCATGAAGATTATTTCCCTGGCACCGGAAGTTCTGTAGAGGACGTAGAGAGATGCGCAGACTGAGAAAGGGCGATCGCGTCGTCGTCATCGCTGGCAAGGACAAGGGCCGAGAAGGGACTGTTGATGTCGTGCTGCCCAATGGCAAGGTGGTCGTGGGTGGCATAAACATGGTGAAAAAGCATCAGCGGGGCAATCCGCAGGCGGGCATCCCCGGCGGCATTATCGACAAGGAGATGCCCATCGATGCCTCCAACGTGATGCATCTCAATCCGGCCACCGGCAAGCGCGACCGCATCGGCTTCAAGATCCTGGAGGACGGCCGCAAGGTGCGCTACTACAAGTCCAACGGCGAAGTTCTGGATAAATAGGCGGGCAGCAGGCATGGCGCGACTGAAAGATTTCTATCTCGATCAAGTGGTGCCCAAGCTCAAAGAGGAGCTGGGGGTGGAGAACATCTGCGAGGTTCCGCGACTGGAGAAGATCACGCTGAACATGGGCCTGGGCGAGGCCGTGGGCGACAAGAAGGTCATCCAGCACGCCATGAACGACATGGCGCTGATCGCCGGCCAGAAGCCGGTGGTGACCCTGGCGCGCAAGTCGGTGGCCGGCTTCAAGATCCGCGAGGGCTGGCCCATCGGCTGCAAGGTGACCCTGCGCCGTGAGCGCATGTACGAGTTTTTCGACCGCCTGATTTCGGTGGCCATACCGCGTATCCGCGACTTCCGCGGGCTGAGCAGCAAGTCCTTCGACGGACGCGGCAACTACAGCCTGGGCATCAAGGAGCAGATCATCTTTCCCGAGATCGATTACGACAAGATCGACGCCCTGCGCGGCATGGACATCACCATTACCACGACCGCGAAGGACGATGCCGCCGGCAAGGCACTGCTGTCGGCGTTCTCCTTCCCGTTCCGCAACTGACACAGAGACTGACACATGGCCAAAGTATCCATGATCCAGCGTGAGCTGAAGCGGCAGAAGGCGGTGGCCCGCCGTGCCGAGAAGCGCGCCCAGCTCAAGAAGGTCATTCGTGATCCCAACGCGTCCTATGACGAGCGCATGGCCGCTGTCGAGGCGCTGCAGAAGCTGGAGCGCGACTCCAGCCCGGTGCGCCTGCGCAACCGTTGCAGCATTACCGGGCGGCCCCATGGCTACTACCGCAAGTTCGCCCTGGGCCGCAACAAGCTGCGGGAGCTGGCCATGCGCGGCGATATCCCCGGCCTGGTCAAGGCGAGCTGGTAGGGGGCGGTTCCATGAGCATGTCCGATCCCATCGCCGACCTGCTGACGCGCATCCGCAACGCCCAGGCGGCGGCCATGGCCGACGTCTCGGTGCCCCATTCGCGGCAGAAGGAGGCCATCGTCAAGGTATTGCAGGAAGAGGGCTACATCGCCGGTTACGACGTGGTCGGCGACAAGCTCAAGACCCTGGTGGTGCGGCTGAGGTACTTCGAGGGGCGCCCGGTGATCGAGGAGATCAGGCGGGTGAGTCGGCCGGGCCTGCGCATCTTCAAGGGCAAGGACGAGCTGCCCAAGGTGAAGGGCGGCCTGGGTATCGCCATCGTCTCGACCTCCAAGGGCGTGGTGACCGACCGTCGTGCGCGCGAGTTGGGTGAGGGCGGTGAGGTCCTCTGCATCGTCTCCTGACCGGTAGGAGTCAGCCAATGTCCAGAATTGCTAAGAATCCAGTCGCCATCCCCTCCGGGGTCGAGGTCAGGGTGGACGGTCAGCGCGTCCACGTGAAGGGGCCCAAGGGCGAGGTGGACTACACGGTGCACCCCGACGTGCGCGTGGTGGTCGAGGAAGGGCAGGTGTGTGTCGCCCTGGCCGACCCCAATGGGCGCGACTATTCCATGGCCGGCACCATGCGCGCCCTGATCAACAATATGGTCAAGGGGGTCAGCGATGGGTTCGAGCGTCGCCTCACCCTGGTGGGCGTCGGTTATCGCGCCCAGGTGCAGGGCAAGAAGCTCAATCTGACCCTCGGTTTCTCGCACCCGGTGGAGTTCG
>JALVPS010000066.1 GCA_027031685.1 Gammaproteobacteria bacterium
CCAAAGCCCCCGCCCCCGCTGCCGCCACCGGCCGCACCGCCCGTCGGGCAAAGCGGGCACTACAGGGCGCTCACCCGCCGCCTGGGGCGTTTCGTCCCTTGCCCCCTGCGCAGGGCAGACCAACGCCCGTACACTGCACGCCTGCAAGCGCAGCACCAACCCCCCATCAGGTTGCGCACGCACAGGGACGGGCGCTGGGCCAGGGAGCGGCCCTTGTTCGGGGCAGGCGGTGTGCACCGCCGATGCCCTGCCACTATTCCCCTTTTCCCCCGACCACAACGGCCAGGCAGCTGCCGTCCTTGCCATAACAATCAAGAATCTTTGCGGGACAGAACAACAATGGAATTCAAATACCACCGCTGGAACGGCGACCTGGACATCACTTTCCGCCGCCGCCCCAACTGGATCGCACGCATCGCCGCCGGTGTGGCCATCTGGTCGCTGGGCTTCTTCATCGCCCGCGCCACGCTGGGCTGAGCCGCCCCTCAGGGGGCGGCGGGTGCCACGGTGAGCCGGTAGGCGTCGTGGCAGGCCACGCAGTTGCGCATCAGGTCCGCCAGGGCGCCCATCACCTGGCCGGGATCCCCCAGCTGCTCGGCGTCCAGTGCCAGCTGGTCGAAGCGGCGGTGCGTGTCGCGCCCCAGCTTCTTCATGCCCAGCGGCAGCTTGCGCATCAGCTCGGCCGGCACGTCGTGGGTGGCGGCCATGCCCACGCGCCGCGCCGCCTGCGCCACGGCCGTCATGTCACCGCGGTTGGCGGCGTCGATGATCTGTTGGGCGGCCTGCAGAAAGGCGCGCATCTCGCGCAGCACGTGGTCGCGCCCGCCGGCGCTGAGCGGCACCGCCAGCCGCCCGTCGGCGGCCGCCTCCGTCTCGCCCTGCACGCCGAATTTCCACAGTGCGCCGGCCCCCGCCAGCAGCAGCACGACCACCAGGCCCCAGCACAACTTGCCCATCGTCGGTTCTCCTCTCGTCTTGCCGTGAAACACCGCCCGCACCGCCCTTGACCGTTCTCAAGGGCGGACACGGATCTTACCCTATAATTTCGCTCGGATTTGCACCGCTACGGAGGCCCGCCCATGCCCGACCAACCGCGCCTGCCCTATTTCCCCGTCTCGTTCTTCTCCATGATCATGGGCCTGGCCGGCCTCACCCTGGCCTGGGAGAAGGTGCAGCGCCTGTTCCAGGTGGGCGGCACGGTGCACCTGGCCCTGATCGCCCTCACCGGCACGCTCTTCCTGCTGCTGCTGGTGCTCTACCTGGCCAAGCTGGTGCGCCATCCACAGGCGGTGCATCAGGAGCTGCACCACCCGGTGATGATCAATTTCTTCCCCACCATCTCCATCAGCCTGCTGCTGTTGTCGCTGTGCCTGCGGCCACTGTGCGAGAACGCCGCGCTGGGCGTGTGGCTGATCGGCGCGGCCCTGCACCTGGCCTTCACGCTGTACATCGTGTCGGCCTGGATGCACCGCGAGCAGTTCCAGATCCAGCACATCAACCCGGCCTGGTTCATCCCCGCGGTGGGCAACGTGGTGGCGCCCATCGGCGGCCCGGCCTTCGGCCTCACCGACCTGTCGTGGTTCTTCTTCAGCGTGGGCATCCTGTTCTGGGGCGTGCTGCTCACCATCATCTTCTATCGCATCCTGTTCCACCAGCCCATGGACCAGCGCCTGCTGCCCACGCTGTTCATCCTCATCGCCCCGCCGGCGGTGGGCTTCGTGGCCTATCTGGCGCTGACGCAGACGGTGGACAACTTCGGCCGCTTCCTCTACTTCAACGGCCTGTTCCTCACCCTGCTGCTGTTCACCCAGCTGGGCCGCTTCGTGCGCCTGCAGTTCAGCCTGGCCTGGTGGGCCTACTCCTTCCCGCTGGCGGCCATCAGCATCGCCAGCCTGCTCATGGGCAGCCACGGCGGCGGGGCCTTCTACCTGTGGGTGGGCATGGGCCTGCTGGCGCTGCTCAGCCTGCTCATCCTGCTGCTGCTGTGGCGCACCGCCCGGGCCGCCTGGGCGGGGCGCATCTGCGTGCCGCCGCCCAAGTAGCCCGCCACAGACGACGACGCCAGCCGATGGGCCCATCGGCTGGCGTCACAACGGGCGCGGGGAGGGGCGGCGTCAGAAATCGCCCTCGGCGGCCCGCTCCATGATCTCCAGCATGACCGACTTGACGTGCTCGGCCTCCTTCTTGAG
>JALVPS010000067.1 GCA_027031685.1 Gammaproteobacteria bacterium
CCCGGCATTGCGCAGAAAGGCGCGCCGGGCATGATGCGCCGGGCGCGCGCCCAGGGCGCGGCGGAGAAGAAGGATGAGGTGCGCCAGGTGCGCACCATCTGCACCCACTGTTCGGTGGGCTGCGGCATCATCGCCGAGGTGCGCAACGGGGTGTGGGAGGGCCAGGAGCCGGCCTTCGACCATCCCTTCAACCGCGGCGCGCACTGCGCCAAGGGCGCCTCGGTGCGCGAGCACGGCATGGGCGAGCGGCGCCTGAAGTATCCCACCAAGCTGGTGAACGGCAAGTGGAAGCGCGTCTCCTGGGACCAGGCCATCAACGAGATCGGCGACAAGCTGCTGGCCATCCGCGACAAGTCCGGGCCGGACGCGGTGTACTGGCTGGGCTCGGCCAAGCACAACAACGAGCAGGCCTATCTGTTCCGCAAGCTGGCGGCCATGTGGGGCACCAACAACGTGGACCACCAGGCGCGCATCTGCCATTCCACCACCGTGGCCGGGGTGGCCAACACCTGGGGCTACGGGGCCATGACCAATTCCTACAACGACATCCACAACGCCAAGGCCATCCTGCTCATCGGCTCCAACCCGGCGGAGGCCCACCCGGTGGCGCTGCAGCACATCTTCAAGGCCAAGGAGGAGAACGATGCGCCGCTGATCGTCATCGACCCGCGCTTCACGCGCACGGCGGCGCACGCCGACCACTTCCTGCAGATCCGCCCCGGCACCGACGTGCCCATCGTGTGGGGCATGCTGTGGCACATCTTCGAGCACGGCTGGCAGGACGACGAATTCATCCGCCAGCGTGTGTACGGCATGGAGGACATCAAGGCCGAGGTGGCCAAGTGGAACCCGCAGGAGGTGGAGAACGTCACCGGCGTGCCGGAGGCGCGGGTGTACGCTGCGGCCAGGGCCATGGCGGAGAACCGCCCCGGCACCTTCATCTGGTGCATGGGTGGCACGCAGCACACCATCGGCAACAACAACACGCGCGCCTACTGCGTGTTCCAGCTGGCGCTGGGCAACGTGGGCGTTTCCGGCGGCGGCACCAACATCTTCCGCGGCCACGACAACGTGCAGGGCGCCACCGACCTGGGCGTGCTGGCCAACACGCTGCCCGGCTACTACGGCCTCAAGCCCGGCTCCTGGGCGCACTGGGCGCGCGTGTGGGACCTGGACCTGGAGTGGATCAAGGGCCGCTTCGACAACGCCAGCTACGTGAAGAAGGGCGACAAGGAGATCCCGGTCATGAACACCAAGGGCATCCCCGTGTCGCGCTGGATCGACGGCGTGCTGGAGGACAAGGCCAACCTGGCGCAGAAGGACAACATCCGCGCCATGATCTTCTGGGGCCACGCGCCCAACTCGCAGACGCGCGGCCCGGAGATGAAGAAGGCCATGGAAAAGCTGGACCTGCTGGTGGTGGTCGATCCCTATCCCACCCTGTCGGCGGTCATGCACGACCGCACCGACGGCGTGTATCTGCTGCCCGCCTGCACCCAGTTCGAGACCTACGGCTCCGTGACCGCCTCCAACCGCAGCTTCCAGTGGCGCGACAAGGTCATCGAGCCGCTGTTCGAGTCGCTGCCCGACCACACCATCATGTACAAGCTGGCCAGGAAGCTGGGCATCGCCGAGCAGCTCTGCAAGCACATCCAGGTCAAGGACGACGAGCCGCTCATCGAGGACATCACGCGCGAGTTCAACCGCGGCATGTGGACCATCGGCTACACCGGCCAGAGCCCTGAGCGCCTCAAGCGCCAGCAACAGCACTGGGGCACCTTCGACTACACCTCGCTCAAGGCCGAGGGCGGCCCCTGCAACGGCGAGTACTACGGCCTGCCGTGGCCCTGCTGGGGCAAGCCGGAGATGAAGCACCCCGGCACGCCCAACCTGTACGACGGCAGCAAGCCGGTGGCCGAGGGCGGGCTCACCTTCCGCGCCCGCTTCGGCGTGGAGCGCAACGGCGTCAGCCTGCTGGCCGACGGCTGGTACTCCAAGGGCTCGGAGATCAAGGACGGCTACCCGGAGTTCACCGACAAGCTGCTCAAGAAGCTGGGCTGGTGGGACGACCTGACCGACGAGGAGAAGCAGGCCGCCGAGGGCCGCAACTGGAAGACCGACCTGTCGGGCGGCATACAGCGCGTGGCCATCAAGCACGGCTGCGCCCCGTTCGGCAACGCCAAGGCGCGCGCCATCGTGTGGACCTTCCCCGACCCGGTGCCCATCCACCGCGAGCCGCTGTACACCAGCCGCCGCGACCTGGTGGCCAAATACCCTACCTACGAGGACCGCAAGTCCTTCTGGCGCCTGCCCACCCGCTACGCCTCCATCCAGGCCAGGGACTACTCGCGCGACTTCCCCCTCATCCTCACCTCCGGCCGGCTGGTGGAGTACGAGGGCGGCGGCGACGAGACGCGCTCCAACCCATGGCTGGCCGAGCTGCAGCAGCACATGTTCGCCGAGATCCACCCGCGCGACGCCAACGACGCCGGCGTGCGCGACGGCGACGACATCTGGCTGGAGACGCCGGAGGGCAAGGTGCTGGTCAAGGCCCTGGTCACGCGGCGCGTGGCGCCCGGCGTGGCCTTTATGCCCTTCCACTTCGGCGGCTGGTTCGAGGGCCGCAACCTGCGCGACAAGTACCCCAAGGGGGCCGACCCCTACATCCTGGGTGAGGCCGCCAACACGGCCATGACCTACGGCTACGACTCGGTGACCCAGATGCAGGAAACCAAGTGCAGCCTGTGCCGCATCCACAAGGCCTGAGGAGGCAGAGACGATGGCGAGAATGAAATTCTATTGCGATGCCGAGCGCTGCATCGAGTGCAATGCCTGCGTGACGGCCTGCAAGAACGAGCACGAGGTGCCGTGGGGCGTGAACCGCCGCCGCGTGGTGACCATCAAGGACGGCGAGCCGGGCGAGCGCTCGCTGTCGGTGGCCTGCATGCACTGTTCCGACGCCCCCTGCGCGGCGGTCTGCCCGGTGGACTGCTTCTACACCACCGACGACGGCGTGGTGCTGCACAACAAGGACATCTGCATCGGCTGCGGCTACTGCTTCTACGCCTGCCCCTTCGGTGCGCCGCAGTTCCCGGAAAACGGCGCCTTCGCCAGCCGCGGCAAGATGGACAAGTGCACCTTCTGCGCCGGCGGGCCGGAGGAGCCCGGCAGCGCCGAGGAATTCAAGAAGTACGGCCGCAACCGCCTGGCCGAGGGCAAGCTGCCGCTGTGCGCCGAGATGTGTTCCACCAAGGCCCTGCTGGCCGGCGACGCCAACGTCATCGCCGACATCTACCGGGCGCGCGTGGTGCGCCGGGCGGCCAGCGCCATGCAGAAGGGCGTGCCCTTCCAGCGCGCCACCCTGGCCCCGCAGCCCGACATGGGCGGCAAGGCCAGCGCCAGCGAGTGAGCGGTCCGCAACCCACCGGCCCCCGCCGCGGCGGGGGCGCCAGCCTCGGGGGCAGCGCCATGCAAGCGAGCACCATCCTGTCCTGGACCATCGGCCTCCTCCTCGTCCTGCTGCTGGCGGGCGCCGCGCCGGCCACCGCCGCCCCGCCGCCGTCCGCCGACGTGCCCAACCCCGGCGCGGACCTGTGGCGGGCCGTGCGCCAGCGTGACGACACGCTCTGGCCGGCGCGCACCCAGGCCCCGCGGCCCGACGATGCCGTGCTCATCGACCCAGCCGGCGAACACTTCCGCCAGTTCCGCCGCGAGCGCTTCATCCGCTACGCCGGCTGGGGGCTGGCCGGCACGCTGGGGCTGATCTTCCTCTACTTCGTGCTGCACGGCCCCATCCGCCACGAGGGCGGCGACAGCGGCCAGCGCATCCTGCGCTTCCGGCGCCTGGACCGCATCCTGCACTGGGTGCTGGCGGTCACCTTCCTCGTCCTCGGCCTCACCGGCCTGCTGCTGCTGTTCGGCCGGCTGCTGCTCATCCCCTGGCTGGGCAACGCCGCCTTCGGGCCCGTGGCCGAGATCGGCAAGTGGGCCCACAACCTCACCGGCCCGCTGTTCATCGTCGCCCTGCTGCTCTTCTTCCTGCGCTTCGTGGGCCGCAACCTGCCCGCCCTGGCCGACCTCAAGTGGCTGGCGCGGCTGGGCGGCCTGCTCGGCAAAACCCACCCGCCGGCCGGCTTCTTCAACGCCGGGGAGAAGATCTGGTTCTGGCTGCTCGTGCTGGGCGGCGTCGCCGTCGGCGTCAGCGGCGTGGTGCTCGACTTCCCGACCCTGGTGGAAGCCGCCCGCCAGCCCCTGCGCCTGGCCCTGGTCGTGCACGGCATCGCCGCCGTCCTCCTCCTGGCCGCCTCCCTCGGCCACATGTACCTGGGCAGCATCGGCATGAAAGGCGCCCTGCAGAGCATGATCAGCGGCTACGTGGACGCCAACTGGGCCCGGGCCCACCACCTGCTCTGGTATGAAAAACTGCGCGGCCGGCGCTGAACACACCCCGATGTCATGCCAGTAGGGCGTAGGTGTCTGGTCCCTGCCGGTTCCGCTGCGCTTGAACCGGCCTACGACGGTTTTTTGCAACGTGGGCGATGGCATAACTTATGACGACGCCCTACCTCGAGGTCGAGAGTGGATTTTCATTCCTCAAGCTTCTCCTTCTTCGTTGCATAGTTGTTCCAGGGCCTTGAGTAAAGAGGGGATGTCATCCTGGATGATGCTCCAGATGGTATCGTTGTCGAGGCCCAGGTAGGCGTGGATCAGCCGGTTCCGTGTGGCGACGATGAGCCGCCATGGAATGTCGGGATGTGCTTGGCGGACCGATTCGGGCACATGGGTCGCGGCCTCGCCGATCAACTCCAGATTGCGCAAGGTGGCATCATAGGTGAGTCCGCTGCCAATGAAGGCCTGCTGGCTCATTCCATCGGTATAGGCTAATACTTTTTCCGCGAACCTGCGCATGTCATCAATATAGAAACGCCATTCCCGCGCAGGCCCGCCCTGCTCAGACATGAATGGCCTCCCGCTCCACATAGGGGCGCAGTTCGGGACGCAGCGCCTTGTCCGACACCAGATCCACCGGCCGCTCGAGTAGATCCTCCAGATAGAACTGTACGCCAAAGTAGCGATGCGACGTGGCCGGACCATCGAAGGAGACGAGTATATCGATGTCGCTGTCCTCGCGTGCCGTATCCCGCGCGCTCGAACCGAACAACGCGAGATCGCGAATACCGTAACGCCTAGTCAGTTCCGGCTTGTGCCTGCGCAGCAATTCGAGAATTTCCTGCCTTTTCATTTAATTACCCGTGCAAGCTCGTTCATTATCCCGGTGGTAACAACAGCGTATAGCTCCTCTGGCTGATGGAATCATGCGGGACCAGGAAGTTTCAATACGGCGTCCCGTCCCGGTGCAGGAAGCGCCAGGTGCCGTCGGGCTGTTGTTCGGCGCGCAGGTCGTCGTCGGGGTAGACGACTTCGTCGCCGGGGGTGCGGTCGCCGATTTCTAGGAATGCGGCCGGGGCGTCGGTGCGGTTGACGAGTTGCGCGGCGATGCCGGCGCCGGCCGGGAAGCCGTAGCAGTCGCCGGGGGAGAGCAGGTGTTCGTTCTCGCCCAGCACCAGGGTGGGCTGGCCGGACAGGACGTAGATGAATTCGTCCTGCCTGGAGTGGTGGTGCTTGAGGGCGGAGACGGCCCCCGGCGCCAGTTCGGTCAGGTTGACGCCGAAGTTGCGCAGGCCGAAGAAGTCCCCCAGCTTGCGCTTGGTGCGGCCGGCCACCTGGGCGTCGAAGGGCGGCGGGTAGCTGGTCTTTTTCCGTTGCGGCGGGATGTCAGTGGCGGGCAAGGGCTTGTGGGGCATGGTGGCGGTCTCCGGGTGGGGTGGCGGGTGAGGGCTTACCCCCTCACCCCGGCCCTCTCCCCCTTGGGGGAGAGGGAGCTGATTGTCAGGCAGCGATTTCCTTCAGGATCTCCGGGTGCCGGCGGGCGATTTCGATCAGGGTGCGCGCCGCGCCGCTCGGTTTCCGGCGACCCTGCTCCCAGTCCTGCAGCGTGCGGACGCTGACGCCTAATAGTTGCGCGAACTGCCGCTGCGACAGCCGGGCGGCATAACGGGCCTGGGCAACGGGGGAGTGGGCCTTTCCCTTGCGCCCCTGCTTCATTTCCCGCACGGACTCCAGCAATTCTGCCCCGATATCACGATGGGCATCGCGCGTTAGCAGGTCGGCTTCGGTGGTGTGCATGGCTGCTCTTCTCCCATTTGCTTAGTAGTGGTCGGGCAGGGTGCCCGCCCCGACAATCTACACAAACCCCGCAAACGGCTGCACCCGCACGGTGGCGCCGGCGTCCAGGCTACCCTGTTCCTCGTCGAGGAGGATGAAGCAGTTGCCGTGGCTCATGGAGCTGAGGATGCCGGAGCCCTGGGCGCCGGTGCTGCGCACCTGCAGGATGCCGTCGGGGCCGGTGGCGAGGATGCCGCGGGCGAATTCGGCGCGGCCGGGGCGCTTGCGCAGGGGTTCGGTGAGGGTGGCGGGCAGGACGAGGGGCTGCCACTGGGTGTCGCCGGCCAGGCGGTGCAGGGCGGGCAGGACGAACTGGTAGAAGGTGACCATGACGGCCACGGGGTTGCCGGGCAGGCCGAAGAACCAGGCGTCGCCGAGGCGGCCGAAAGTGAGGGGGCGGCCGGGCTTCATGGCGATCTTCCAGAAGCTGACTTCGCCCAGTTCGTCCAGCACCTGCTTGGTGTAGTCGGCCTCGCCCACGGACACGCCGCCGGAGGTGATGACCAGGTCGGCGTGGCGGGCGGCCTCGGCGAAGGCGGCGCGCAGGGCGTCCAGGTCGTCGGGGACCACGCCCAGGTCGCGCAGTTCGACGCCGGCGCG
>JALVPS010000068.1 GCA_027031685.1 Gammaproteobacteria bacterium
GACCACCCGGCCGTGGCTGGCCGCCCTGCCGCCGGCCCGCCACGGCCGGGTGGTGTTCCGCCTGCGCCACGGCAGCGCGCTGCTGCGCACCGACTGGCCCGTGCACCGCCTGTGGGCCGGCGCCGACGCGGCCGTCGCGGCACGCCTGCGGCCGGTGCGCGGCGGGCTGCGGCTGCTGGTGTGGCGCGACGGCTGGCGGGTGGTGGTGGAGCCGCTGTCGCGGCGCGAGTGGCGCCTGCTGGCGGCGGTGGCGGCCGGCACGCCGCTGGCGGCGCTGGGCCGGGCCAGCGGGCTGGGGACGCGGCGCGTGCACCGCCTGCTGCCGCGGGTGTTGGCGCGCGGCTGGCTGGGGGGCTTTCACGTGGCCGACACGCCGCCCGTCTGAGCTGCGCTATCATGGGCGCCCGCCCCGCAGCGCGCCCGCCCATGGCCCACGCCCACGCCCACGGCTTCGACAGCGCCGCCCGCCTCGGCTGGGTGGCGGCCTTCAACGTGGTCATCACCCTGGCGCAGGTGGTGGGCGGCCTGTGGGCCGACAGCCTGGCCCTGCTGTCCGACGCCCTGCACAACGCCAGTGACGTGCTGGCCCTGCTCATCGCCTGGTGGGCCGCCCACCTGCGCCACCGCCCGGCCAGCGAGAAATACACCTTCGGCCTGCGCCGGGCGGAGATCCTGGCCGCCCTGTTCAACGCCGCCGCCCTCATCGGCATCGCCGTGTTCCTGGCCGTGGAGGCGGCCCAGCGCCTGGCCGCGCCGCCGCCGGTGCAGGGCGGGCTGGTGGCGGGGCTGGCCGCCCTGGCGCTGGTGGTCAACTCGGCCTCGGTGTGGGTGCTGCGCGACGGGCACGGCCATGCCCACGGTCATGACCATGCCCACGAGGATCTGAACCGCCGCGCCGCCGTGCTGCACCTGCTGGGCGACGCGCTCACCAGCCTGGCGGTGCTGGCCGGCGGGCTGGCCATGCTGGGCTGGGGCCTGTACTGGATCGACCCGGCCATCACCCTGGCCATCTCCGCCTGGCTGCTGTGGGCCAGCTGGGGCATCGTGCGGCGGGCGGTGGACGTGCTGCTCATGGCCAGCCCGCCGGGCCTGTCGCTGCGCGCCATCGAGGCCGCCATGCGCGCCGAGCCGGGCGTGCGGGACGTGCACCACCTGCACCTGTGGCAGCTGGACGGCGAGCGCATCCACCTGGAGGCCCACGTGCGGGTGGGCGACCTGCCCATGCGCGAGGTGGACGCCCTGCGCCGGCGGCTGGTGGCCCGCCTGGGCGAGGAATTCGGCATCGCCCACGTCACCCTGCAGTTCGAGGCGGCCGCCTGCGAGCCGGACGCGCCGCAGGGCTGACGGACCGCGCCGCCCGGGCTGGGGGATTTTTCCGCCGCCGCGCGGGCATGGCACCATGACGGTCCCACCCGAGGAAGAGGAGAACCCCCATGCCCCTGGTGAACATGCGCGACATGCTGCGCCACGCCTACGACAACGGCTATGCCGTGGGCGCCTTCGACCTGGTGAGCCTCGACTTCCTGGAGGCCATCCTGACCGCCGCCGAGGAGACCGAGGCGCCGGTCATCCTCAGCCTGGCCGAGTCGCATTTCGCCTATTTCGACTTCCAGCTGGCCATGGCCGCCACCGAGGCCGCCGCCCGCCGCGCCCGGGTGCCGGTGGCCATCCACCTGGACCACGGCGCCAGCCTGGCCTCCGCCGTGCGGGCCATCAACCTGGGCTGCAACGGCGTCATGGTGGACGCCTCCCACCACCCGCTGGAGGAGAACATCGGCCTGTCCAGGGCGGTGGTGGACATGGCCCACGGCTGCGGCGTGCCGGTGGAGGGCGAGCTGGGCTACGTGCCCGGCGTGGAGGGCGAGGACGCCGAGCGCCACCCCGGCGAGGTGCGCTACACCACGGTGGACGAGGCGCGCCGCTACGTGGCCGAGACCGGTGTGGACTTCCTGGCCGTGTCCGTCGGCACCGTGCACGGCCACATGCGCGGCGAGCCGCGGCTGGACTTCGCGCGCCTGCGCGACATCGACGCCGCCCTCGGCATCCCCCTGGTCATCCACGGCGGCACCGGCCTGTCCGACGACCAGTTCCGCCGTCTCATCGAGCACGGCGTGGCCAAGATCAACTACTACACCGCCCTGTCCGACGCCGCCGCCGAGCGCATCCGCGCCAACGCGG
>JALVPS010000069.1 GCA_027031685.1 Gammaproteobacteria bacterium
CTGCGCGGCCTGCAGGTGACGGTGCAGGGCGCACCAGGCGGCGATGTCGCCACCCATCACGCCGCCGCCGATGACGTGCACGCGCTTCGGCGTGAAGAGCGTCTTGTCGCCCTGCGACTTGAGCCGCTCCTGGAGGAAGAACACCCGCACCAGGTTGCGCGCCGTGTCGCCGGTGATCAGGCGGGCGATGGACTGTTCCTCGCCACGCAGCACGGCGGCCTTGTCGGTGCCGTGCCGGCGCCACAGGTCGATCAGCGCATAGGGTGCGGGATAGTGTTCCGGGCGCGCCCTGGCGGCGACCTTGTTGCGCAGCACCCGCGCCAGCAGCGGCCGCAGCAGGGGATGGTTGCCCAGCGCCGCCAGGCCCCTGGCCTGCCGCTTCGGCGGCCGGGTGCGGATCAGCTCGCGCGCCGCGCGCTGCAGGTGGCGCTGCGGCACGGCATAGTCCACCAGGCCGATGCGTTTCGCCGCGCGGGCGCTGAGGCTGCGCCCGCTGAGCATCATGTCCATGGCACCGGTCGCGCCCACCAGCCTCGGCAGGCGCGCCACGCCGCCGAAGCCCGGATGGATGCCGAGGCGCACCTCGGGCAGGCCCAGGCGGGTGCCCTCGGCATCGTCGGCGACCCGGTAGTCGCAGCCCAGCGCCAGCTCCAGGCCGCCGCCGAGGCAGTAGCCGTGGATCAGCGCCACCGTCGGGCAGCGCAGGCCCTCGAGGCGGTTGACCACCGCCTGGCCGCGGCGGATCAGCTCGCGCGCCTGCTCGGGGGTGTCGATGCGAGTGAACTCCTTGATGTCGGCGCCGACGATGAAGTTCGGCTTGGCCGACTGGATCACCACGCCCGTGGGCCGCTGGGTCTCCAGCTCACCGAGGATCTCGTCCAGCTCCTCCATCACCTCGCGGCCCAGGGTGTTGGCGCTGGCGCCGGCCTGGTCGATGCTCAGCCAGACGATGCCCTCGTCGTCACGTTCTTGTTGCCAGTGTCTGTAGGTCATCGCGCTACTCCCGTTCCAGCAGCATGGCGCCGCCCTGTCCACCGCCGATGCACAGGCTGGCCATGCCGCGGCGTCCCCCCGTGCGCTCCAGCACCCGCAACAGGTGCAGGACGATGCGCGCCCCGCTCGCCCCCACCGGGTGGCCGAGGCTGACGCCGCCGCCGTCCACGTTGAGGCGCTCCTGGTCGATCTCGCCCATCGCCGCGGCCGTATGCAGTTCGTGGCGGCAGTAGCGGTAGTCCTTCCAGGCCTCGATGTTGGCCAGCACCTGGGCGGCGAAGGCCTCGTTGATCTCCCAGGCGTCGATGTCGTCGGGCTTGAGCTTGTGGCGCTTCATCAGGGGGGTCATGGCGTGCACCGGGCCGAGGCCCATCTGCGCCGGATCCAGCCCGGCCCACTCACTGTCGACGATGCGCCCCAGCACCGGCAGGTGCCACTTCTTCACCGCCTGCTCGGAGGCCAGCAGCAGCAGCGCCGCGCCGTCGGTGACCTGCGCGCTGTTGCCGGCGGTGACGTTGCCGAAGGGCTTGTCGAACACCGGCTTCAGCTTGGCCAGGCTGGCCATGTCGGTGTCGCGGCGCAGGCCGTCGTCGGCGTCGAAATAGTGGCCGGCGGTGTCGTAGACGGTCTCGATCTCGGCCAGACGACCGGCATCCTGCGCGGCGGCGAGGCGCTGGTGGGAGCGCATGGCGTAGGCGTCCATCTGCTCGCGCGTGATGCCGAAGCGGTGGGCGATGATCTCCGCCGTCTGCCCCATGGACAGGCCCACCACCGGGTCGGTGAGGCCGCGCAGCAGGGCGATGATGGGCTTCAGATAGGCCGGGCGCAGCTTGCCCAGGGCCTGGGCACGCGCGCCCAGGGTGCGGGCCTTGTACCACTCGCCCAGCCAGGCCACCATCGGCTCCGCCAGCAGCACCGGGGCGTGGCTCATCGCCTCCACGCCGCCCGCCAGCACCAGGTTGGCGCGGCCGTGGGCGATGCTCTGCGCGGCGCTGTCCAGGGCCTGCATGCCGGAGGCGCAGTTGCGCTGCACGGTCCAGGCCGGCGTCTCCTCGCCGACGCCGAGGCGCAGGGTGGTGATGCGGGCGATGTTGGCCTCGTCCGGGCCGGGCATCACGCAGCCGAGGATCACCTCGTCGATGTCGCCCGCCTCGAAGGGCTGCCGCGCCAGCAGGCTGCGCCCCG
>JALVPS010000070.1 GCA_027031685.1 Gammaproteobacteria bacterium
GGGCCGGGGCGGCGGCCGCCAGCTCCGGGGCGGCGGCGTCCACTTCGCCCACGTCCAGCAGCAGGGCGGCGCGCAGCAGGTGCCAGGGGCCGTCGCGGCGGTCGGCGGGCACCCCGTCCAGGCCCGCCAGGGCGGCGCGCGTGTCGCCCCGCCGGTAGTCGGCCACGGCCTGTTCCAGCGCCTGTGGCGCGGCGGCGGCCGCCACGTCCAGCAGGGCGGTGTCCACGATGGGCGGGTAGTACAGCGCCCACTGCACGCTGTCGGCGGGCCGCGCGCGCAGCACCGGGCGCGGCGCCTGGCCGGCAGCGGCCGCGACCACATCGCCGGGCTCGGCGGCCACCGAGCCGGCGGCGTTGCTCACCCGCACGCGGCCCTCGAACACCGCCACCCGGCCGCGCCGGCCGTCGGCGGCCACCACGAACTCGGTGCCCTCGATGGCGGCGTTGAGGAAGGGGGTGTGCACCTCCAGGCTGCGCGGCGTGCGGCTGATGAAGTGCAGGATGCCGTGCAGCAGGTCGAGCAGGGTGGGGCGACCGGGGGCCACGTCGGTGAAGGTGACGACGCTGTCGGGCGCGATGCGGAACTCGGTCTGGTTCACGCCGATGCGCACGCCGGCGCGGCTGTGGGCGCCGGTGGCCAGGCTGTCGCCCTGACAGAATTGCTGCCCCGGCCGGGCCGGACGCCACGGGGCGGTGGGCTGGCGCCGCCAGGTGACCTCCCCCTCGGCGGACACCAGGCGGGCCACGGGCCGGCAGTCGGTTTCGGCGCGCACGGCGCTGGTGAGCAGCAGCATCAGCAGGAGGAGCCAGAGGGACAGGCGGTGACGGGCAGGGGGCATGGACGGGGGCGCTCCTCGAATGGGCGGCATCTTTCTATTTTGAATCGTCGGCCACCGGCACTGTCATGACCGGGGACAATGAACAGGCAGGCACCACGGGGCGACAGGGGCGGTACGAGTGTCTCGTGTATCGCGCTTTATGGCCGAAAAAGTCATGGGGGACAAGTGAAAAGGCCCACATACGGGTAACAGAACGAATCCACGATGGATCGGGCGCTGTCGCATACCTGGTTCACTTCGCCACCAGGGATACCATGCGCCAGGTGGCCGGGGACGTGCCGGCGGCGGCCTGGTGGCGGCACAGCTCGGCGAAAAAGCGGCTGGGGCCGTCCTGGAAGCGGCGCGCCAGGGCCTCGAATTCGGCCAGGGCGGCGGCCGGGCCCTCCTCGCGGTAACGCGCCAGGGCGGCCTGGAAGCCGGCCAGCAGGCGCTCCGGCAGGGGCGCGACGGGCAGCTCGTAGAGCGACACGGGGCGCGTGCGGCCGGCCAGGCGGAACTCGCCCAGCCAGCGCGTGGCCATGCCGTCCAGGTGGGCCACCACGGCGGCGGAGGCCAGCAGGCGGGTGCCCAGCAGGCGGTTGGCCTGCTCGATGCGGCTGACGGTGTTCACCGTGTCGCCCACGGCACGCAGCTGGAGCTGATGTCCGTCGCCCACCGTGCCCAGCGCCACCGGCCCGAAGTGCAGGCCGAGGCGGGTGGGCAGGGCGGCCGGGCCGCCCGCCGCCAGCCATTCGGCAATGGCCCGCGCGCCCTGTGCGGCGTCGCGGCAGGCGGCGGCCGGTCCCTGCTCGGCCAGCCACAGGGCCAGCATGCCGTCGCCGGCCACGTCCATCACCCGGCCCTGCCGGGCGTGCACGGCCTGGAACAGCGCGTGCCAGTAGCGGTCCATGAGCGCCTTGGCCTGGGCCGGCGACAGGTGTTCGATGCGGCGCGTGTAGTCGTACACATCGCTGGCCAGGCAGGCCGCCTCCAGCTCGCGGTCGCGCAAGCGCTCGGCGAGCTGCGCGGCATCCGTCGCCGGGTCGATCACCTCCGGTGGCAGGAAGGGGCGCACCTGCTCGCGCAGCACCTGCTGCTGGCGGTGCGACAGGCGGTAGTGGCCCACCAGCGCCAGGGTGAGGGCCAGCGGCAGTTGCAGCAGCAGGGGGGTGGTGAGGGGCAGCCACAGGCCGCGCAGGGCGAAGGCGGCCCAGGCCAGCGCCAGCCAGGCCGCCGCCAGGGCGCCGGTCGCCGCCAGGGTGCGGTAGCCGCGCGTATGCCAGGCGAGTGCCGCCGCCAGCAGGCCGAAGGCGATGACCACGGCCAGCCGTCCCGCCGCCGGCAGCGGCCGCACCCAGCGCCCCTCCACCAGGTTGGCGAAGGTGGTGGCCATGATCTCCACCCCGCTGATGTCCAGCCCGTCGGCGCGCGTGAAGGCGGTGTAGAAGCCGTCCTTCTGCTCCGGCTGGAGCTGCTCCGAGAAGCCCACGAACACCGTGGCGTCGTCCAGCCGCGCGCGGGTCATGCCTTCCACCACCTGGTAGTAGGGCAGGGTGCGCACGGCGCGCGGCGGACCGTAGTAGTCCAGGAAGATGGCCGGGGGCGCGGCGAGCGTGGCCGCCAGCTGGCGCAGGCACTGGCCGCCCGGCCCGTCGGTGGGGGCCGCCGCCAGCGCCCGCTGCAAGCGACGGGCGGCGGCGGGCCGGGCGACCAGACGCTCGCGCAGGGCCTGGGCGAACCGGTCGGGTGAGGCGTCGGCCGGCGGCAGGTCGGCGAGGCCGGCCGCGGCGGCCCGCGCCAGCAGGGCCGGCCAGGCGCTCCGGCAGTGGGTGAACAGGGCCACTACCGGCAGGGTGGGGCGGCTGCCGGCGGCGGCCTTGTACAGCCACGCCTGACGGATCTGCTCCGGCACCTTGGGCAGGGCGAAGGGGGCGGTGGCCAGTGCCGCCGAGCGCAACGGCTCGATGGGCGGAACGCGCCGCTCCACGTGCAGGCCGGGCCCATTGTCGGTCTCCAGGTATTCGAACAGCAGCACGCGCCCGCTGCGCCGCATGGCGGCGGCAAGGGCGGCGTCACCGGCCGGGTCGTGGGGGTCGGCGAAGCGGATGTCGAAGACGATGGCGCGCGCCCCCAGGGCGGTGAGGCGGTCCACCAGGTCGGCGTGGTAGCGGCGCGGCCACTTGCGCGGCACGTTGGGCAGGCCGAAGCGGCGCGAGGAGGCCCGGTCGATGGACACCACCACTGCCTGGGGCGGAGCCGGGCGCGGGCCGCGCAGGCGGAACAGCCAGTCCAGCCCCACGTCGGCTTCCAGGTTGGCCAGCGGCGGCACGGCCAGCGCCAGCAGCCCCGCCAAGCCCGTGAGCAGGCCCAGCAGGGCCGTTTGGGCGCGCGCGGAAAGGCGGCTAAAATGGCGCAGGGGGCGGGGGAACATGCAGATCCGTCTCGAAAAATCAATAAACCGGCATGACCGGCGCTGCGGACCGGGCGACAACCACGCCGGGCGGCGGCAGGGAGATTGTCGACCGCGCCATCGCCCGGGGCAAGCCACGGCAGCGGACAGGAGGGGCACCGGGGTGACGACAGAACCGCCACTGTTTCCCGCGCTCACCGACGAGGAGATCGCGTTCATCGCCGCCCACGGCGTGGTGCGGCGCTTTCCCAAGGGGGCCGTCGTCATCAACGAGGGTGACGAGGGCGACTTCATGTTCGTCCTGCGCGAGGGGCGTGTGAAGGTGTTCGCCAGTGACGGCGCCGGCCGCGAGGTGCTGCTCAACATCCAGGGCCCCGGCTCCCTGTTGGGCGAGCTGGCGCTCATCGACGAGACGCCCCGTTCCGCCTCGGTCATGGCCCTGGAGCCGGTGACGCTGGTGCTCATCACCCGGCGCGCCTTCGAGGACGCCCTGCGCGAGCGCCCCGACCTGGCGCTGCGCTTCCTGAGTGTGCTCACCAAGCGGGTGCGGTACCTGACGCATATCGTCAAGAACCTGGCCTGCCGCAACGTGACTGGCCGCATCGCCTTCACCCTGGACCGCCTGGCCGAGCCGCTGCCGGACGGCCGCCGTCGCGTGTCCGTGCCGCTCACCCAGCGCGACCTGGCCGAGATGGTGGGCGCCTCCCGCGAGATGGTGGGGCGCGTGCTCAAGGAGTTCGAGCGCGACGGCCTGCTCACCCACGAGGGCCGCCATTACGTCCTGTCGCCGGACTTCCCGCCCCGCCGCTGAGTCCCTGCATCCGCGCCGGGGCGGCGCCACGTAGGCAAGGCATCGGAAACGCCCTTCCGGAGCCCCGCCCATGAACGACGTCGAACTGCCCGCCTTCCTGCTCTCCGTGCTGGAGGTGATGGCCTTTCTGTTCATCTTTGCCGTGGGCACGGTGGTGGCCATCATCGTCGTGCTGTACATCATCGACGTCACCCAGACGCGCAACGCCATCCGCCGCAACTTTCCGGTCATCGGCCGCTTCCGGCACCTGTTCCAGACCCTGGGCAAGTTCTTCCGCCAGTACTTCTTCGCCATGGACCGCGAGGAGCTGCCCTTCAACCGCGCCCAGCGCGTGTGGGTGTACCGCGCCAGCCACGGCGGCGACCGGACGGTGGCCTTCGGCTCGACGCGCGACCTGCGCGCCCCAGGCACCCTGCTGTTCGTCAACTGCGCCTTTCCCACCCTGGAGAAGGACACCGCCGAGCCGCGCCCGGTGACCATCGGCCCCGGCTGCCCCCGGCCCTACACCACCGCTGCCCTGTTCCACATCTCCGGCATGAGCTTCGGCGCCCTGTCGCGCCCGGCCGTGCAGGCCCTGTCCCGCGGCGCCGCCCAGGCCGGCATCTGGCTCAACACCGGCGAGGGCGGCCTGGCGCCCTGGCACCTGGAGGGCGGCTGCGACCTGGTATTCCAGATCGGCACCGCCAAATACGGCGTGCGCGACGCGCGCGGCCGGCTCAGCCCCGAGCGGCTGCGCGCCGTGGCCGCCCACCCGCAGGTGAGGCTGTTCGAGATCAAGCTCAGCCAGGGCGCCAAGCCGGGCAAGGGCGGCCTGCTGCCGGCCGTGAAGGTGACCCCGGAGATCGCCCGCATCCGCGGCATCCCCGTGCACCAGGATTCCATCAGCCCCAACCGGCATCCGGAGATCGGCAGCGTGGGCGACCTGCTGGACATGATCGCCCGCGTGCGCGACCTCACCGGCCGGCCGGTGGGCTTCAAGACCGTGCTGGGGGACTACGGCTGGTTCGTGGCCCTGTGCGAGGAGATCGGCCGCCGCGGGCCGGACAGCGCCCCCGACTTCGTCACCATCGACAGTGCCGACGGCGGCAGCGGGGCCGCGCCCATGAGCCTGCTGGACTACGTGGGCCTGCCCATCCGCGAGACGCTGCCCCTGGTGGTGGACATCCTGGCCGCCTTCGATCTGGCCGAGCGGGTGCGGGTGATCGCCTCCGGCCGGCTCATCAACCCCGCCGACGTGGCCTGGGCGCTGTGCGCCGGGGCCGACTTCGTGGTCTCCGCGCGCGGCTTCCTGTTCGCCCTGGGGTGCATCCAGGCCATGCGGTGCAACCGTAATACCTGCCCCACGGGCATCACCACCCACGACCCGCGCCTGCAGCGTGGCCTGGTGGTGGCCGACAAGGCGCAGCGCGTGGCCCGCTACGCGCAGAGCATGCACCGCGAGGTGGGCCTCATCGCCCACGCCTGTGGCGTCCAGCACCCGCGCCAGCTACAGCGGGCCCACGCCCGGCTGGTGCTGGCCGACGGGCAGTCCGTGCCGCTCGACCGCTACTACGCCCGGGCCGCCGAGTGCATGTGGAAGGATCTGGCGCGCCGCGGCGCGCACGCGGCCTGCACGCCGGGGCGGCCCATGTCGCCCGCGGCCTGACTCGATAACACCGCAAACAAACCGCCAAAGGAGTACGCCATGTCCCTGTTCATCCGCCTCGCCAACCGCGCGCAGGACCTGCTCGACGCCACCCGCGCCGTGGACTTCCTTTCACCGCTGGCCCTGCGCCTGTACCTGGCGCCCATCTTCTGGGTGGCCGGGCTCAACAAGCTGTCCGATTTCGGCGCCACCGTGGAATGGTTCGGCAACCCCGACTGGGGCCTGGGCCTGCCCTTTCCGGCCGTCATGGCCGGCCTGGCCGCCGGCACCGAAGTGTTGGGCGCGCTGTTTCTGCTGTTCGGTTTCGCCGTGCGCTGGATCAGCGTGCCGCTCATGGTGACCATGGTGGTGGCCATCGTCACCGTGCACTGGCCCCACGGCTGGCAGGCCGTGGCCGACCCCATGTCCCCCTTCGCCTCCGACAGGCTCGGCCCGCTGGCCTTCGAGGACGCCAGCGGGGCCATGGAACGCCTGCAGCGCGCCCGCGAGATCCTGCAGACCCACGGCCACTACGACTGGCTCACCGAAAAGGGCGAGTTCGTCATCAGCAACAACGGCATGGAGTGGGCGGTGACCTACATGGTCATGCTGCTGGCCCTGTTCTTCCAGGGCGCCGGCCGCTGGGTGAGCGTGGACTACTGGCTGGCGTGCCGCTTCCGGTGGAAGGACTGAGCGCGGCCGCCTTGCCGGCCGCCCGCGCCCACCGTCAGCGCAGTGCGTAGCGTATGGGCAGCTCGAAGCGCCAGCGCGGGTGGTCCAGCTCGGCGGGAAAGGGTGGGAAACCGGCCACCTTGCGCACCGCGTTGAGGGCCGCCCGGTCCAGGCTGGGCTGGCCCGAGGACCGCACCACGGCCAGGTCCTCCAGGCGGCCCGCGCGGGTCAGGGTGAAGCCGACGGTCACCGTGCCCTCCAGTTGCCGGCGCCGGGCGCGGATCGGGTAGTACTGCTGGGCGGCGATGAGGGCGCGGATGCGGGCGCGGTAGCGGGCCAGCAGATCGCTCCGCGCGGCGGTGCGCGCCGGCGTTGCGGCAGTCGCGTTGGTCGGAGCCGGGGTCGGGTGTGCCGCCGCCTGGGGCACGGGGCGGGCCGTGGGCGCCGGCGGGCGGATAG
>JALVPS010000071.1 GCA_027031685.1 Gammaproteobacteria bacterium
CCGGCCAGGCCGCTCCCCCCGATGGGAGCGCCGGCGTCCCGCCGGCAGAGGCCGAGCGCGAGGAGGCCGGCAAGATGCCGGCGCTCCCAGAGGCGGCGCTCCCGCTCGAAACCACCGACGACGCCCCCCGCTTCACCGACCACAAGGGCCAGCTCCACATCGAGCGCCTGCTGGAGCACTCCCCGCGCCTGCGCCTGGTGGACGCGCTGGCCCGCCGCCACCGCTTCTTCCACTGGGAGCTGAGCTTCGCCGACATCTTCGCCCAACGTGGCGGCTTCGACCTGGTGCTGGGCAACCCGCCCTGGATCAAGGTGGAGTGGCAGGAGAGCGGCGTGCTGGGCGACTACAACCCCCTGTTCAGCCTGCGCAAGTTCAGCGCCAAGCAACTGGCCGACGCCCGCGCCGAGGCCTTCGAGCACTACCCCGGCCTGCGCGCGGCCTGGTTCGCCGAATACGAACAGCAGGAGGCGACCCAGAACTTCCTCAATGCCACCCAGAACTACCCGCTGCTGGAAGGGCAGAAGGCGAACCTCTACAAGTGCTTCTTGCCACGGGCCTGGATGATTGGCAACGAGCGGGGGGTGAGCGGCTTCCTGCACCCGGAGGGGATCTACGACGACCCCAAGGGTGGGCGCTTTCGGTCGGCGGTGTATCCGCGGTTACGCCGACATTTTCAGTTTCATAACGAGTTGGGCCTGTTCGCGGAAGTGCACCATGCCACGATGTTCAGTATCAACATCCATGGCGCGCCGTCCGGGATCGGCTTCGATCATCTGGCCAACCTCTACGCCCCGGCCACCATCGACGCCTGCTACCGCCACGACGGCCGGGGTCCGGTGCCGGGCATCAAGAACGACCAGGGCAAATGGAACACCGAGGGCCACCGCAGCCGCATCATCCCGGTTGACGAGCCGGCCCTGGCCACCTTCGCCCGCCTCTATGACGAGCCGGGCACACCGCCGGAACAGGCCCGCCTGCCGGCCCTGCACAGCCGCGAGCTGCTCTCGGTGCTGGAGCGGTTCGCCGCCCAGCCGCGCCGCCTGGGCGACCTGGAAGGTGAGTATTACTCGACGCAGCATTGGAACGAGTCCATTGCGCAGGATGACGGCACCATCCGCCGCGAGACCCGCTTCCCCGCCTCGCCCGAAGAATGGGTGCTCTCCGGCCCCCACTTCTTCGTCGGCACCCCGCTCTACAAGACACCGCGCGCGGTCTGCACCCAGAACAGCCACTACGATGTCCTCGACCTGGAGACCCTGCCCGACGACTACCTGCCGCGCACTAACTACGTCCCCGCCTGCCCGCCGGACGATTACCGCGCCCGCACGCCCCGCGTGCCCTGGGGGGAGAAGCGGCGGGTGACGGCGTTTTATCGGCTGTTTTGTCGTCGCCAATTGAGTCAGTCGGGAGAGAGAACCCTGCTTCCCGCAATTGCCCCGAAAGAAGTTGGCCATATCCATCCAGTCATTTCCACTACATTCCAGAACACGGAAATAATGGTGGATTTCTCCACGCTTTGTATGTCCGTGCCCTTCGATTACTTCATAAAGAGCACGGGCAAAAGTGACCTTTATGAGTCGGTTCTAAGGCTGTTACCCCTGCCGACAACATCATTGGAGCTGCGCATTCGTGGCCTCGTGCTCAACTGCCTCACCACCCACTACGCCGACCTCTGGCAATCCTGCTACTGCCCCGAATTCAACCGGCAGCGCTGGAGCAAGGACGATCCGCGCCTGCCCAATGCCTTTTTCGAAAACCTCACGCCGAACTGGCAGCGCCACTGCGCCCTGCGCACCGACTACGCCCGCCGCCAGGCACTGGTGGAGATCGACGTGCTGGCGGCCCTGGCCCTGGGGCTGACGCTGGACGAGCTGCTGACCATCTACCGGGTGCAGTTCCCGGTGATGCGCCAGTACGAGGCCGACACCTGGTACGACGCCACCGGCCGCATCGTCTTCACCAACAGCAAGGGCCTGGTGGGCGTGGGTCTGCCACGCAAGGCCAAAAAGGGCGAGCCGCACTGCCGGGTGATCCTGCCCGACGGCAGCGAACAGGAGATGCCCGCCGCCTGGGAAGAAGCCCGCGACCTGCCCGACGGCAGCCGCATCGAGCGCACCGTCATCGACGACACCCTCCCCGGCGGCCCGCGCGAAAAGGTCGTCACCTACACTGC
>JALVPS010000072.1 GCA_027031685.1 Gammaproteobacteria bacterium
GCCCCGGACGACAGCCCCGTCCCGGCCAGCGCGGTCCTGGGGCTGGCCGCCCCGCCGCCGGCCGCGGCGCGCCCCACGCCCGGCGGCGTGCGCGAACAGCTGGCCGCATACGGCGCCCTGGCGGCCGGCGCCGCCAGCCTGCCGGCCGTGCCCGAGGCGGCCCCGGACATGCCGCCCCTGGGCTACGCCCTGGCCCAGCTGCACGGCATCTACATCCTGGCGCAGAATGCCCAGGGGCTGGTTATCGTGGACATGCACGCCGCCCACGAGCGCATCACCTACGAACGGCTCAAGGCGCGCCTGGCCGCCGACGGCATCACCCTGCAGCCCCTGCTGGTGCCGCTCACCCTGTCCGTGGCGCGCGCCGAGGCACAGCGCGTGGAGGACGAGCCGGCGCTGTTCGCCCGCCTGGGGCTGGCGCTGGACCGCAGCGGGCCGGAGCAGATCACCGTGCGCGCCGTACCCGCCCTGCTCAAGGACGGCGACATCGAGCGGCTGGTGCGTGACGTGCTGTCGGACGTGATGGCCCTGGGCGACTCGGCGCGGGTGACGGATTCCCTGCACGAGCTGCTGGCCACCATGGCCTGCCACGGCGCCGTGCGTGCCCACCGCCAGCTCACCCGCGAGGAGATGAACGCCCTGCTGCGCGATATGGAACGCACCGAGCGCAGCGGCCAGTGCAACCACGGCCGGCCCACCTGGCGGCAGTTCACCCTGGCCGAGCTGGACCGGCTGTTCCAGCGCGGCCAGTGAGCGCGCGGCGACCGCCCCTGGTCTGCCTGGCCGGTCCCACCGCCAGCGGCAAGACCGGCCTGGTCGTGGAACTGGTGCAGGAGCTGCCGCTGGACATCGTGTCCGTGGACTCGGCGCAGGTCTATCAGGGCATGGACATCGGCACCGCCAAGCCGGACGCCGCCACCCTGGCCGTGGCGCCCCACCGCCTGATCGACCTCTGCCCGCCGGAGGCGGCCTATTCGGCGGCCCGCTTCGTGGCCGACGCGCGGCGCGAGATCGCCGCCATCCATGCCGCCGGTCGCGTGCCCCTGCTGGTGGGCGGCACCATGCTCTACTTCAAGGCCCTGCTGGAGGGGCTCGCGCCCCTGCCGGGCGCCGACCCGGCCGTGCGCGCGCGGCTGCTGGCCGAGGCGCGCCGCCACGGCTGGGCGCGGCTGCACCAGCGCCTGGCGGCGGTGGACCCGGCCGCCGCGGCGCGCATCCACCCCAACGATCCCCAGCGCCTGCAGCGCGCCCTGGAGGTGTACGAGCTCACCGGCCGGCCCCTCAGCGCCCTGCAGCGGGCCGCCGGCCCCGGCGCGCTGGACGAATACGAGGTCCTGTTCATCGGCCTGCTGCCGGCCGACCGGGCCGACCTGCACCGGCGCATCGCGCGCCGCTTCGAGGCCATGCTGGCCGAGGGGCTGGTGGAGGAGGTGCGCGCCCTGCGCCGGCGGCCCGGCCTGCACGGCGGGTTGCCCTCCATGCGCAGCGTGGGCTACCGGCAGGTGTGGGCCTATCTGGAGGGAGACCATGCTTACGCCGAGATGGTGGAGCGGGGTATCATCGCCACCCGCCAGCTCGCCAAGCGGCAGATGACCTGGCTGCGGGGGCTGCCGTACGGGGAGCGGCTGGATCCCGCCGAACTGTCCGCGGCCCGCCTGGCAAGGCGAATCCGCGCGAAGTTACAAACATTTACGTGATGTTTGTGCTATATTCCCGAAACCGGGAAAACTATAACTATTGCAAATCTTAAGGTGGAAAAAGATGTCCAAAGGGCAGACGTTACAAGAACCCTTTCTCAACACACTGCGCAAGGAACGCATCCCCGTGGCGATCTATCTGGTCAACGGCATCAAGCTGACCGGGCAGATCGACTCCTTCGACCAGTTCGTGGTCCTGCTCAGAAACAGCGTCAGCCAGATGGTGTACAAGCACGCCATCTCGACCATCGTGCCGTCCAAGCCGGTCAAGTTGCCGATCCCGGATGAGGCCTCGTCTGCCTGACCCGACCCCGCCGCGGCGCCGGCTCGCGCGTGTTTGACCGGTTCCAGCGCGGCGAGCGGGCCCTGCTCGTCCAGCTCCGGCTGGAGCCCGCCGCCGGTGCGGCGGCCCACGGCGCGGACGACGGCGGCGAATTCCGGGAGCTGGCCCGCTCGGCGGGCGTCGAGATCGTCGGCCTGGTGGGCGGCAGCCGCCGCCGGCCCGATCCCCGCTACTTCGTGGGCGCCGGTAAGGCCGACGAGATCGCCGCCGAGGTGGCTGCCCGGGGCGCCGAGGTGGTCATCTTCGACCATGCCCTGTCCCCCAGTCAGGAGCGCAATCTGGAGCGCCGCCTGCGCTGCCGCGTGCTGGACCGCACCGGCCTCATCCTCGATATCTTCGCCCAGCGGGCCCGCTCCTTCGAGGGCAAGCTGCAGGTGGAGCTGGCCCAGTTGCGCCACCTGTCCACCCGTCTGGTGCGCGGCTGGACCCACCTGGAGCGGCAGAAGGGCGGCATCGGTCTGCGCGGCCCGGGCGAGAAGCAGCTGGAGACCGACCGCCGCCTGCTGGCCGAGCGCATCCGTGCCATCCGCCAGCGGCTGGCGCGGGTGGACCGGCAGCGCGACCAGGGCCGTCAGGCGCGCCGCAAGGCCGAAGTGCCCACCGTGTCGCTGGTGGGCTACACCAACGCCGGCAAGTCGTCCCTGTTCAACGCCCTGAGCGGGGCCGGCGTGTACGCCGCCGGCCAACTGTTCGCCACCCTCGACCCCACCCTGCGCCGCATCCGCCTGCCCAACCGGCAGGCTGTGGTGCTGGCCGACACCGTGGGCTTCATCCGCCAGCTGCCGCACGACCTGGTGGCCGCCTTCCGCGCCACGCTACAGGAGACGGCCGAGGCCGACCTGCTGCTGCACGTGATCGACGCCAGTGACCCGCGCCGCGACGAGTACACCGAGCAGGTCGATGCCGTGCTGGCGCAGATCGGCGCGACCGACAGGCCGCGGCTGCTGGTGTACAACAAGATCGACCTGACTGGCGCCGCGCCGCACGTGGTGCCCGGGAGCGACGGCCAGCCGGCGCGGGTGTGGGTGTCGGCGCGCAGCGGCGCCGGGCTGGATCTGCTGGCGCGGGAGATCAGCCGCCTGGTCGGCGGCGAGACGGTGCAGGGCTGGCTCACCCTGCCGCCCTCGGCTGGCAAGTTGCGCGCCGAGCTGTTCTCGCAGGGGGCCGTGCTGCACGAGACCACCACCGCCGACGGGCAGTGGGCACTGGAGGTGCGGCTGGCCCGCAAGCTGCTGCAGCGCCTGTCCGGGCAGTACGACATCCCCCTGCGCCCCACCCCGGCGGCAGTGAATTCTGTTGCCACCCCGCCGGGGCCTGCCTAGAATTACGGGCCTTTGCGCGCGGCGCGGGTGGCGCGCAAGCCCTTCATCCATCTGGAGTCCGACATGCCTTGGAATCAGCCGGGCGGTAACGACAACGATCCCTGGGGCGGTGGCCGCAAGCAGCCGGGGCCGCCCGACCTCGACGAGCTGCTCAAGAAGCTCATGGGACGCCTGGGCGGTAATCCTTTCCGGCGCGGCACCGGGCGGGGCGGTTCGGGCGGGCTGCTGGGGCTGGCGGTGGTAGTCCTGCTGCTGTGGATGGCCTCCGGCTTCTACATCGTCGACGAGGGCGAGCGCGGCGTGGTGCTGCGCTTCGGTAAGTTCGTGTCGGTGGCCGACCCCGGCCCGCACTGGCACCTGCCGGTGCCCATCGAGAACGTAGAGGCGGTGGACGTGGACCGCGTGCGCAGCTTCAACCACCGCGCCACCATGCTCACCCAGGACGAGAACATCGTCGACCTGGAGCTGGCCGTGCAGTACCGCCTCAAGGATCCGGTGGACTATCTGTTCCAGGTGCGCCAGCCGGACCTGACCGTGCAGCAGGCGGTGGAGAGTGCCCTGCGCGAGGCGGTGGGCCGCTCCAAGATGGACTTCGTGCTCAGCGAGGGGCGCGCCGACATCGCCGCCACCACCAAGCGCCTGACGCAGGAGATCCTCGACTTCTACAAGACCGGCCTGATGGTCACCACCGTCAACCTGCAGCAGTCGCAGCCGCCGGAGCAGGTGCAGGACGCCTTCAACGACGCCATCAAGGCGCGCGAGGACAACGTGCGCTTCATCAACGAGGCTGAGGCCTACGCCAACGGCATCGTGCCCCAGGCGCGCGGCGAGGCGGCCCGCGTGGTGGAGGAGGCCAATGCCTACCGCGAGCAGATCGTGGCGCGCGCCAAGGGCGACGCGGCTCGCTTCACCAAGCTGCTGGCCGAGTACCGCAAGGCGCCTGACGTGACCCGCGAGCGGCTCTACCTGGAGACGGTGGAGTCGGTGCTGGCCAACACCAGCAAGGCGGTGGTGGACACCCGGCAGGGCAACAGCCTGCTGTACCTGCCGCTCGACAAGCTGGTCTCGCCCGAGCAGCGCGTGCCGGTGCAGGGCTTCCTGTCCAGTCCCGCCTCCGCCGCCGGCAAGAACAGTTCCACGCCCCTGCGCCCGCCGGCCATGCGCCGGCCGGAGCGGGGCCCGAGGGAGGGCCGCTAGATGACCCGCATCCTGCCCGTCGTACTCGTCGTCCTGCTGGTGCTGGGTGCCATGTCCACCTACACCGTGGACCAGCGCGACAAGGCCATCCTGCTCAGCCTGGGAGAGATCAAGCAGGCCAATATCCCGCCCGGCCTGCACTTCAAGCTTCCGCTGGTCAACAACGTCATCAAGTTCGACGCCCGCGTGCTCACCCTGGACGCGCGGCCGGAGCGCTTCCTGACCATTGAGAAGAAGAACGTCATCGTGGACTTCTTCGTCAAGTGGCGCATCCACGACGCCGGCCAATACTACCGCTCCACGCGCGGCCAGGAGGCCGTCGCCCAGAGCCGCCTGTCGCAGATCATCAAGGACGGGCTGCGCAACGAGTTCGCCAAGCGCACCATCCAGCAGGCCGTCTCGGGGGAGCGTGCGGAGATCATGTCCTCCATCAACAAGACTTCCAAGGAGCTGGCGCGCGACCTGGGCATCGATGTGGTGGACGTGCGCATCAGTCGCATCGACCTGCCGGAAGAGGTGAGCGACTCGGTGTACCAGCGCATGCGCGCCGAGCGGGCCCGCATTGCCAAGGAGCTGCGCGCGCGGGGCCGCGAGGCGGCCGAGCGCATCCGCGCCGCCGCCGACCGCGAGCGGGCGGTGATCCTGGCTGAGGCCTACCAGAAGGCGCAGGAGATCCGCGGCGATGGTGACGCCATGGCCGCCGACGTGTACGCGCGCGCCTACCAGCAGGACACCGACTTCTATTCCTTCTACCGGAGCATGGAGTCCTACCGCAAATCGTTCCGCGACCGGCGCGACCTGATGGTGCTCGAGCCCAACGCCGACTTCTTCCGTTTCTTCCGTTCCCCGGCGGGGAACCGGTAGGGTCGGGCGCGGGCCGTGAACTGGGCTGACCTGTGGGCCGCCATCGCCCTGGTGCTGGTGCTGGAGGGGCTGTTGCCCTTCCTGTCGCCGCCCTTCTACAGGCGCAACCTGGCCCAGCTGTTGCAGTTGCCGGACCGCACCCTGCGCCTGCTGGGGTTGGGCAGCATGGGCCTGGGCCTGGTGCTGCTGTACGTGGTGCGGGGTTGAGCCCATGACCCGTCGCCGCGGAGCATGCCGATGACCCCCACCGACCGCTGGCTGCTGCCCGAAGGGGTGGAGGAGGCCCTGCCGCGCGAGGCCGACTGGCTGGAGGCGGCGCGCCGCCGGCTGCTGGACCGCTACCGCAGCTGGGGCTACCAGCTGGTCATGCCGCCCTTCATCGAATAT
Source organism: Gammaproteobacteria bacterium (assembly GCA_027031685.1). Classification (GTDB taxonomy): domain Bacteria; phylum Pseudomonadota; class Gammaproteobacteria; order UWMA-0217; family UWMA-0217; genus JALVPS01. The sequence continues at coordinate 5,811 of JALVPS010000072.1, forward strand.
CTTGAATCGCTGCTCACCGGCGCCGGGCGCGACCTGGACCTGCAGACCTTCAAGCTCACCGACCAGCTCACCGGCCGCCTCATGGGCGTGCGCGCTGACATGACCCCCCAGGTGGCGCGCATCGACGCCCACCGCCTGCGCCGCGAGGGGCCCACCCGCCTGTGCTATCTGGGCACCGTGCTCACCACCCGTCCGGCCGGCTTCGGCGGCACGCGCAGCCCGCTGCAGGTGGGCTGCGAGCTGTACGGCCACGCCGGTCCCGAGAGCGAGCGCGAGGTGCTGTCGCTCATGCTGGAGACCCTGGCCCTGTGCGGCGTCGGGCCGGTACACGTGGACCTGGGCCACGTGGGCATCTTCCGCGCCCTGGTGGCCGCTGCCGGGCTGGATACGGAGGACACGGCGCAGCTGTTCGACATGCTGCAGCGCAAGGCGGTGCCGGAGATCGAGCCCTTCCTGGCCGGCCTGGGGCTGGCCGAGCCGCAGCGCGCGGCCCTGGCGGCGCTGGCCCTGCTGGGCGGCGACGCCACGGTGCTGGACCGCGCGCACGGGCTGTTCACCGCCGCCGGCGCCGACCTGCAAGACCACCTCGACCATCTGCGCCGGCTGGGGGAGGGCATCGGCGCCCGCTTTCCGGACGTGGTGGTGCGCTACGACCTGGCCGAGGCGCGCGGCTACCGCTACGAGAATGGGCTGGTGTTCGCCGCCTACGTGCCGGGCGAGGGGCAGGAGGTGGCGCGCGGCGGGCGTTACGACGGCATCGGCCGCGTCTTCGGCCGCGCCCGCCCGGCGGTGGGCTTCAGTACCGACCTCAAGACCCTCATGCGCCTGTCCGATGCAGAGCTGGCCACGCCGCGGCGCCGCATCTGCGCGCCGGACGGCGACGATCCGGCCCTGGCGGCGGCCGTGGCGCGCCTGCGCGACGCCGGTGAGGTGGTGGTGAGCCGGCTGGGGGCGGACATGGCGG
>JALVPS010000073.1 GCA_027031685.1 Gammaproteobacteria bacterium
ACGGGGCACGGGCCGCCCCAGCCCCGCCGGTGACCGAGACCTTCCACACCGTCAACGGCGGCCTGTTCTACCTGCTCAACGTGCTGCGGCGGCCCGTGCCCCGTGGCCTGCTGGGTGAGGCTTCCGGCTGGCACTGGCTGTGGTGGCTGGGGCAGGAACTGGCGCTGGCGCCGGACCCGCCCCTGATGCGCTTTCTGGCGGCGCGGCTGAATCTGGAACCCCCAGAACGCCTGTGGACACTGCCCGCGCCGACGGGCGCGGAGCGCATGCGTCGCCACATCGACCGGGAATGGGCGGGCCGCCCCGTGTGGACCCCCGCCCTGCTGGCCAGACCGGCTCGCGTGGACCACACGCCCAGCCACCTGGATGTGACCTACCCCCTGGACAGCATCGATCTGGCCGTGCGCCTGGCCGGGCTGGACCAGGATCCCGGCTGGCTGCCCTGGCTGGGGCGCGTGGTGCAATTCCACTTCCGGGAGACGACCGATGCGGGCTGAGGTGCTGCGCCGTCCCCTCCGGGCCGACCGCCACCTGCTGGAGGCCTGGGTGCGCGCCGGGCTGGCCCGCTTCGCCGCGAGTTGCCTGGCCGAGCCCGACCCCCTGTTCGCCGAACTGCCCCGGCGCCATGCGGCACGGCCCCAACTGGCCGGTCTGGACTGGGAGGCGCTCGAAGCCGCCCGGCCCGGCCACGCCAACGGCTGGCAGGGGCCCCTGGGGCGGCTGGCCACATTGCTGTCCCTCACGCCCCGCGACCTGTTCCTGCTCGGCCTGTGTGGCGCAGTGGAGGAGGATCACTGGATCGGGCTGGCCATCGACACCCTGCAGGCGCCGCCCCGGGACACGCGGCCCACCCTGCACCTGCTGGACGCCCTGAGCCGCTCCCTGTTCCAGACGCCCCTGTCGCCGGTGCAATGGCGCGCCCATCCGCTGCTCGCCCGGGGCGTACTGACGCTGGACGGGGAGGACACGCCCCTGCCCGCACGCACGCTGCGCATGCCCCCGGAACTGTGGGCCCTGCTGGCGGGGGACGAGGATTTCACCTGGCCAGGAGTGGAGGCCCTGTCCACCCCGCCCGAGACCTGGCTGGCGCCCGCGCTGCGCGAACGCCTGCCCCGGCTGACCGACCTGCTGGAACGGGGCGAAGCCGGCACGCTGCTGCTGCGTGGCGGGCAGGCCCACGGCCTGGCCGTGGCGGCCCACCTGGCGCGCGGGCTGGGACGCGCCGCCCGCCGGGTGCCGTGGGCAGAGTGGCAGTCCTCCGCGGCGCTGCGCACGGCGGCCGCCTGCGCCCGCTGGCTGCCCGTGCTGTGCGCGCCATCCACCTCCGGCGAGTCGCTGCGCCTGCCGACCACCGGCGACCTGCCGGTGGTGGTGGTCACCGGCCCCACGGGCCAGCCGGCCGGCGACGACTGGCTGAGCCTGACCCTGCCCATCCCCGGGGCAGGCGACCGGCATCGTCTGTGGCGGGCGACGCTGGGCCCCGTGCAGGCGTGGAAGGCCCTGGCCGACAGCGCGCGCCTCGACGGACCCACCATCCATGCCCTGGCGCACCAGGCCCGCCTGGCCGCCCTGCGGGACGGGACAGAACCCGGTCCCCTCCACGTCGCGCAGGCGCGGCTTGCGCGCGCCACGCCGGCGCTGCGCCCGCTGGCCCGGCCCGTGCGGCAGGCGGTGCCGCGTGAAGCGCTGGTGCTGCCCGGGTCCGTGGCCAATGCGTTCGAGACCCTGGTGGCGCGCTGCCGGCGGCGGGACGATCTGTGGCAGGGATTGGGCCCCAGTATCGCCGCCCGCGCCGGTCCCGGCCTGTGCGCGCTGTTCAGCGGCGAGAGCGGCACCGGCAAGACACTGGCCGCCAGCCATCTGGCCACCCGGCTGGGTGCTCCCCTGTTCCGGCTGGATCTGGCCTCGGTGCTCAACAAGTATGTGGGCGAGACGGAAAAGGCCCTGGGGCGGATCCTGGACGCCGCGGCCGAGCACGACGTGATCCTGCTGCTGGACGAGGCCGACGCCCTGTTTGCGCGGCGCACCGGGGGCGAGGAGCCCGGCGAGCGCTTCGCCAATATGCTGACCAACTTCCTGCTCACCCGCATCGAACGGCATGCGGGCATCCTGGTGCTCACCACCAACGCGCGGGGCAGCATCGACCCCGCCTTCCTGCGACGCCTG
>JALVPS010000074.1 GCA_027031685.1 Gammaproteobacteria bacterium
GGTGAGGGGGCTGGCGGTGTGGGTGAGCGGGATGCCGAGGGCCACGCCGATGCGGCGCGCGCCGTAGTCGAAGGCCAGCAGCGGCGCCTCGGCCGCCTCAGGCATGTCCGGCGTCGGGATTGAGCAGGGTGAGGTCGATGCCCATCTGGCGCGCGGCGGCCTGCCAGCGCTCGGCGGGCGGCAGCTCGAACACGATACGCGGATCGGCCGGAGTGGACAGCCAGGCGTTCTCGACCATCTCCCGCTCCAGCTGGCCCGGCCCCCAGCCGGCATAGCCGAGCAGGAACAGGAAGTGGCGCGGGCCCTCGCCGCGTGCGCAGGCCTCGATGATGTCGCGCGAGGCGGTGATGGCGAAGTGCTCGTCCACCGGCATGGTGGCCTCCCAGCGGCGCTCCGGGCTGTGCAGGATGAAGCCGCGCTCGGTCTCCACCGGCCCACCGGCGTACAGGGGCTGGCGGGCCACCGGCGAGTCGGGGTCGAACTCCACGCCCTGCTGCTCGAACAGCTCGGCCAGGGTCAGCTCGGTGGGGCGATTGACCACGAAGCCCAGGGCGCCCTGGGCATTGTGCTCGCAGACCAGGGTGAGGGTCTCGGAGAAGTTGGCGTCCAGCATGCCCGGCATGGCGATGAGGAAGTGCCCCGCCAGGCGCAGCTCGCTGTCGCTTGTCGGCTCAGATGCCATCGGTGTTGAAGGACCAGGTGCGCGTGATCATGAGCTGATCATAGGCCTTGCGCATCTCCGGCGGGAAGGGGGGAAAGGGGGAGGACATGTGCACGATGTTGACCGCCGCATCGTCCAGCACCTTGCTGCCGGAGGAGACGGCCACCTGCACGCGCAGCACGCTGCCATCGTTGTCCAGCAGCACGTTGAGGATTAGCTTGCCGCTGATGCGGTCGCGGCGCGCCTCGGCGGGGTAGTTGAGGTTGCCGATGCCCTCCACACGCTGCACCCAGTCGTCGATGTACTTGGCCTCCACGGCGCTCTTGGCACTCAGGGCGTCGATGAAGTGGATCTTGGGGCGCTCGGCATAGCGCTGCTCGGCCACCTCCAGCTCGGCCGCCAGGCGCGCGATCTCCATATCGTGCAGCAGCTCTTCGCGCTTGCGGCGCACCTCCTCGGCCTCCTGCTGCTGCTCGGTGCGGTCCTGGCTGGCCACCTGCTCGCGTGCCCGGGTGCTGTGCAGGTACTGCTCGGCATTGACCATCTTGAACCGGGCCGGTTGCTGGCGCTGCGGCACGGCGGCGCGCCCCTCGCTCAGGGTGGGCAGCAGGCTGGAGGTGGGGTTGGACGGGTGGTCGGGGCGCTCGGCGCTGCCGCTTGCCTCTTGGTCGAACTGGGCGATGTGGTCGGCCTTGTCGGGGGCCTCGGCCGCCTGGGTGTGCACCAGCACCACGTCCAGCGGGTGCTGGCGGTTGTGCTGGCGGCGCAGCCGTTCGCTGAACGACAGGCCGAGGATGAGGATGCCGTGCAGCACGGCGGCCAGGAACAGGGCCAGCGCCAGCCGGTCGGAGGGGCGGATGCGCGGCGCGGAAAGGGTGTGGGTCATGCCTCGGATTGCGACGGTCTGCTCAGGAAGTGCCCATTGTACCTGCTGCGCGGGGCTTGGCCACGGTACCTTGCCGGTTTTGCCAACCGGATCGCGCCCCGGGCCATCAGTCCAGTCGTGCCTCGACGCGCGCCAGCAGGTCGCCGGCGATGTCCAGCCCGTACAGCCGGTCCAGTTCGCGGATGCAGGTGGGGCTGGTGATGTTGATCTCGGTGAGCCAGTCGCCGATCACGTCCAGCCCGGCGAACAGTACGCCCCGCTCGCGCAGCACAGGCCCCACGCGGGTGGCGATCTCGCGCTCGCGCCGGCCCAGCGGGCGCCCCTCGTAGCTGCCGCCGGCGGCCAGGTTGGCGCGCCCCTCGCCGGGGGCCGGCAGGCGTGCCAGCATGTAGTCCACCGGCTCGCCGTCGATGAGCAGGATGCGCTTGTCGCCCTGCCGGTACTCGGGCAGGAAGCGCTGCGCCAGGACGGTGCGGCGGCCGTGGTCGAGCAGGGTCTCCAGGATGACGTTGGTGTTGGGGTCGCCGCGCTCGATGCGGAACACCGAGGCGCCACCCATGGCATCCAGCGGCTTGACCACGATGCGTTCCTGCTCGGCCAGGAAGGCCAGGAAGGCGTCCCGTTCGCGTCCCACCAGGGTGGGCGGGATGCAGTCCGGGAACCAGGTGGTGGAGAACTTCTCGTTGCAGTCGCGCAGTGCCCGGGGGGCGTTGACCACCTGCACGCCCTCCCGCGCGGCGTGCTCCAACAGGTAGGTCATGTAGACGTATTCCATGTCGAAGGGCGGATCCTTGCGCATGAGGATCACGTCCAGCGTACCCAACGCCAGGGTACGCGGCGTGTCCAGCGTGAACCAGTCGTGCGGGTCGTCACGCACCGTGGTCGGAAAGGCCTGGGCCCGCACGCGCCCGTCGCGCAGCATCACGCCCTCGGGCGGCAGGTAGTACACCTGCCAGCCGCGCCGCTGCGCCGCCAGCATCATGGCCAGGGTGCTGTCCTTGGCGGGTTGGATGGTGGCGATGGGATCCATCACCACGCCGAGCTGGATGGTCATGTGCCTCTCCCGAAAGGGCCAGGCGCCCTGTATAGCACCAAACCGCCCCGCCCGCGGGGTATCCCGGGCGGCTTTTGGCGAGGGCGTCACGAATCGGCCCCGTAAAACGATAACTGTATAGAAGAATCGCGCTCTCGCGGTTGATGGCCCCTGGGGCCCACGATAGATTCGAAAAATACTCAGCCAGTCAAGTCAAGCAGGAACCTTTGCCCCATGTCACAAGCGGAACAGGCGCGCGCGCCGCAAGAGCGCCGCAAGGTGATGGTCATCGACGACAGCAAGACCATCCGCAAGACGGCCGAGGCGCTGCTGTCCAAGCAGGGCTACGAGGTGTTCACGGCGGTGGACGGTTACGATGCGCTGGCCAAGATCGCCGAGCACGAGCCGGACATCATCTTCATCGACATCCTCATGCCACGTCTGGACGGCTACCAGACCTGCGCCCTCATCAAGCACAACCGGCGCTTCCGGAATATTCCGGTCATCATGCTATCCAGCAAGGACGGGATCTTCGACAAGGCCAAGGGCAAGATCGTGGGTTCCGAGCAGTACCTGACAAAGCCGTTCACGCGCGACGACCTGCTGGGCGCCATCGAGCAGCACCTGCAGTGACCCGCGCCCGATCACCCGACACCTGTCCCACCACCAGGGGAGCATGAACACAAATGGCACACATTCTGGTAGTTGACGATTCCGCCACCGATCAGCACGTGTTCCGCAAGGTGCTGGAGCGCCACGGCCACCGGGTGACCGTGGCCAGCGACGGCCGCGAGGGCGTGGGCCTGGCCGAGCGGCTGCAGCCCGACCTCATTCTGATGGACGTGGTCATGCCCGTGCTGAACGGCTTCCAGGCCACGCGCGAGCTGTCGCGCAACGAGGCCACGCGGCGCATCCCGGTGGTCATGGTCACCACCAAGGACGGGCAGTCCGACATGCTGTGGGCCAAGCGGCAGGGAGCGCGCGCCTACCTGGTCAAGCCCACCCGCGAGAAGCAGCTCGTGGAGACCATCGAGCAGATCCTGCAGGTGCACTGATGGCCGAGGCCTCCGCACCCGGTCCCTTCGAGCGCCTGCGGGCCCTCGACCGTCGCTGTCAGGCACTGCTCGGCGCGGCTGACACGGCTGGTGCGGCGCGCGAGGAGTGGACCGGCGTGCTGTTCTCCCTGGCCGGCCAGCGCCTGCTGGTGGACATGGCCCGCCTGGGCGAGATCATTCCCCTGCCGGCCGTCACCCGCGTGCCCCTGCTCAAACCGTGGGTGCTGGGCGTGGCCAACCTGCACAACAGCCTGCTCACCGTCATCGACCTGCGCGCCTTCTGGTTCCGCAGCGCCACCCCCCGCAGCGGTCGCGAGCGCGTGCTGGTGGTCAACCGGCAGGAGGAGCGCATCGGCCTGCTGGTGCAAGAGGTGCAGGGCATGCGGCATTTCTGGACCAGCGAACGGTCCGACGAACTGCCGCCCCTGGCGGAGGCGGTGCGCGCCCACGTGCGTGGTGCCTTCCGCCGTCAGGACGAACACCTGGCCGTGTTCGACGTGGACCGTCTGCTGGATGACCCTGCCTTCAGCCGGGTGGCCCTGTGAGCGGCCCGCACGGTCGCGGGCCCACCCATACAACCTCGGGTAACGAGTGATGAAGACACAAAGCAAGAGAGGAAAAGTCAGGATCGGTCTGGGCCGCGGCTTCTATTTCTGGTCCGGGCTGTTCGTGGTGCTGCTGGTGCTCATGGCGCTGGCCTTCTACCAGGGCAGCCAGCAGGAGCGCCTGGGCCGAGAGTACGGCGTGCACGCCTCGGCCCTGCGTCTATTGTCGCAGCAGATGACCACCCAGGGCCTGGCCGCCGCGCAGGGCTCGGACACCGCCTTTCTGCAGTTGCGCCAGCTGCGCGGCGAGTTCGAGCGCCACCTCAAGGCCCTGCTCAACGGCGACGAGGCCAGCGGCATGCCGCCCCTGCCGGCCGAGCTGACCCCGGAGCTGAGCCAGATCAACCGCCAGTGGCAGCGCTACCGGCGCGAGATCGACGCCATCCTGGCCGGCCGCGAGTCGATGGCCCGCGCGCGTGCCGCCATCCAGCAGGTCCAGGCCCGGCTGCCGGCCCTGGTGGAGGCCTCGCAGATCGTGGCCGACAAGTTGCGCCGGCAGCGCCGCGCCAAGCCACAGGTGGTGTATCTGGCCACCCGCCAGCTGTCGGTCATCCGCGCCATTGAGAATGAGCTCAAGAACCTGCTGAGCGGTGGTGCCGCCTCGCTGGAGGCGGCCGACGCCCTGAGCCGTGACGTGGCCCGCTTCAGCGCCACCGTGGACGCCCTGCTCAACGGCGATTCCAAGCAGGGCATCCGCCGCGTCACCGACCGTGACACCCGCACCGCGCTGGCCGACATCGTGGACGAGTTCGGGGCCATCGCCGACGAGGCCGGCACCCTGGTGGAGGTGGCCCCGGCCCTGTACAAGATCCGCACCGCCGCCACCCAGTTGGCCGCCGCCGGCCGCAACCTGTTCGAGGGCACCTCGCGTCTGGAAGGCGCCATTGTGGAACAGAACCGCAGCGCCCAGCTGTGGAGCACCATCGGCTTCGTGCTGGGTGGCCTGGCCCTGGCCCTGTTCCTCTATCTGGTCAGCCTGGTCATCCGCGTCACCCGCGCCCAGCTGCGCCTGTCCAAGGAGACCAACGACCGCAACCAGCGCGCCATCCTCACCCTGCTGGACGAAATGGCCACCCTGGCCGACGGCGACCTGACCGTGAAAGCCACCGTCACCGAGGACATCACCGGTGCCATCGCCGACTCGGTCAATTATGCCATCGAGGCCTTGCGCACCCTCGTGGTCACCATCCGTAACGCCGCCAGCCGCGTGGCCCGCACCGCCGAGAAGGCGCGCAACACCGCCATCCGCATGGCCGAGTCGAGCGAAAAGCAGGCGCGCAAGATCGTGTCCGCTTCCGATTCCATCAACGACCTGACCGAATCCATCGGCCGCGTGTCACGCACCGCCGCCACCGCTGCCAAGGTGGCCGACCAGTCGCTGGCCCTGGCGCGCAAGGGGGTGGAGACGGTGAATCTGACCAAGGAAGGCATGAACACCATCCGCGAGCAGATACAGGACACTTCGAAGCGCATCAAACGGCTGGGTGAGAGCTCGCAGGAGATCGGCGACATCGTGGGCCTCATCACGGATATTGCCGACCAGACCAATATTCTGGCCCTCAACGCCGCTATCCAGGCCTCCTCCGCTGGCGAGGGCGGGCGCGGCTTTGCGGTGGTGGCGGACGAGGTGCAGCGCCTGGCCGAGCGTGCCTCCAACGCCTCCAAACAGATCGAGGCGCTGGTCAAGACCATCCAGGCCGACACCAGCGAGGCGATCCAGTCCATGGAGAAGAGCACGGCCAACGTGGTGGCCGGTACCCGACGCGCCGACGAGGCCGGCAATGCCCTGAGCGAGATCGAGCGTGTCACGCACCGGCTGGCCGAGCTCATCAAGGGCATCTCCGAGGAGGCGCGCGAGCAGGCCATCGTGTCCAGCGTGGTGGCCGAGGCCATGTCCACCATTCAGGACATCACCCGCCAGACGGTGGAGTCCACGCGCGAGACCTCGCTGTCGGTCAGCGAGCTGGTGGAGCACGCCAACGAGTTGCGCAAGTCGGTGGAGGGCTTCAAGCTGCCCGAGGATGCGGCCGGCCAGCTGGAGGACGGCACGGTGCTCACCATAGAGCATCAGCCGGCGGACGGGGACGAGACCGACGAGAAGCCCGGCGGCAAGGTGGGTGGCCTGCTGGCGCGGGCCTAGAGCGGGGCAAGGAGTGGCCCGCTCGCACGATCAACGAGGGACCAGCGGTATCATGGAAAATCAGAAACAGTTCCGGTTCAATTCGCTTGCCTGGGTCAAGCGGGAAATCGACGAGTCACTGGAGCAGGCGCGCGAGGCAGTGCTGGCCTACGCCAACGACCCCGACACGGTGACCCATCTGGGTACCGCGCTGCCCCTCATCAAGGACGTGTTGGGCACCCTGGAGGTGGCCGAGTTGCAGGGCGCGGTCATGCTGGCCCGCGAGTGCCTGGAGGTGGTGCGGGCCCTGGCGGCCGGTGAGTGCCGTCAGCGCGAGGAGGCGGCGCGGCTGGTGGTACGGGCCCTCATCCAGTTGCCGGACTA
>JALVPS010000075.1 GCA_027031685.1 Gammaproteobacteria bacterium
CAGGGCGGCCACGTGGGCGCGCAGCACGGCCAGCCGCTCGGCCAGGGGCGGGTCGCCCGGGTCGCGGCCCTCGGCCAGGTAGCGGGTGACGCGGCGGAACAGCCAGGGCTGGCCGTGGGCGGCGCGTCCGATCATCACCCCGGCGGCGCCGGTGTGGTCGAGCACCTGCGCCGCCCGCTGCGGGGTGTCGATGTCACCGTTGGCCAGCACCGGCAGGCCGACGCTGGCGCACACGGCGCGCAGGGTGTCGTACTCGGCCCGGCCGCGGTACTGGTCGGCGCGCGTGCGGCCGTGCACGGCCAGCAGGGCAATGCCGCAGTCTTCGGCCAGGCGGGCGATGGCCACGGCGTTGCGCCGCGCCGGGTCCAGGCCGGTGCGCATCTTGAGCGTGACCGGCACCGGCACGGCCGCCACCACCGCCTGCAGGATGTCGCGCACCAGGGCCGGATCGCCCAGCAGGGCGGAGCCGGCCGCCTTGCGGCACACCTTCTTGGCCGGGCAGCCCAGGTTGATGTCGATGATCTGCGCGCCGAGGGTCACGTGCCGCCGGGCGGCGGCGGCCATCTGCGCCGGGTCGTTGCCTAGCAGCTGCACGCTGCGCGGCGCCGGCTCGCCGTCCAGCACGGCCCGCGCGCGGCTCTTGCCGGTCTGCCAGGTGGCGGGGTTGGCGGCCACCATCTCGGCCACCGCCAGCCCGGCGCCCCAGGCGCGGCACAGGCGGCGGAAGGGCAGGTCGGTGACGCCGGCCATGGGCGCCAGCACCACGTTGTTGGCGGCCGTGAGCGGGCCGATGGGTAGCGGGCGCAGCCGGATCATGGGTTCACGGGGCGCGCCCACAGGTCGTGCTCGCCGGCGCCGGTGATCTCCACCTCGGCGAACTCGCCCACCGGCAGCGCGACGCCCTCGACGATGACCTGGCCGTCGATCTCCGGCGCATCGCCCGGCCCGCGCGCCAGGCTGTCGCCCTCGCTCACGGCGTCCACCAGCACCGTCATGCGCCGCCCCACCTGGCGTTGCAGGCGGTCGCGGGAGATGTCGGCCTGCAGTTCCATGAGCGTCTCCAGGCGGTCCAGCTTGACCTCCTCGGGCACGGCGCCGGGCAGCTCGTTGGCGGCGGCGCCCTCCACGGGCGAGTAGGGGAAGCAGCCCACACGGTCCAGCCGGGCCTCCTCCAGGAAGGCCAGCAGGGTCTCGAAGTCGGCCTCGGTCTCGCCCGGGAAGCCGACGATGAAGGTACTGCGCAGGGTCAGCTCCGGGCAGATCTCGCGCCAGCGGCGGATGCGCGCCAGGGCGCGCTCGGCGTGGACCGGGCGGCGCATGGCCTTGAGGATGGCCGGGCTGGCGTGCTGCAGGGGCACGTCCAGGTAGGGCAGCAGGCGCCCCTCGGCCATGAGCGGGATGAGCTCGTCCACGTGCGGGTAGGGATAGACGTAGTGCAGGCGCACCCACACCCCCAGCTCGCCCAGCGCCTCGGCCAGGGCCTGGATGTGGCTGCGCAGCGGGCGGCCGTGCCAGAAACCGGTGCGGTAGCGGATGTCGGCGCCGTAGGCGCTGGTGTCCTGGGACACCACCAGCAGCTCGCGCACGCCGGCCTGCACCAGGGCCTCGGCCTCCTGCAGCACCTCGCCCACCGGGCGCGACACCAGGTCGCCGCGCAGGCGAGGGATGATGCAGAAGCTGCAGCGGTGGTTGCAGCCCTCGGAGATCTTCAGATAGGCGTAGTGGCGCGGGGTGAGCTTGAGGCCGCCCGGCGGCAGCAGGCTCTGCCAGGGGTCATGGGGCGGCGGCAGGTGGGCGTGCACGGCGCGCATGACCGCCTCGTAGGCGTGCGGGCCGGTCACCGCCAGCACGTCCGGGTGGGCCTCCCGGATCAGCTCGGCGTCGGCCCCCAGGCAGCCGGTGACGATGACCCGCCCGTTCTCGGCCAGCGCCTCGCCGATGGCCTGCAGTGACTCCTCCACCGCCGCGTCGATGAAGCCGCAGGTGTTGACCACCACCAGTTCGGCACCGGCGTAGTCGGACACGATGTCGTAGCCCTCGGCGCGCAGCTGGCTGAGGATGCGCTCCGAGTCCACCAGGGCCTTGGGACAGCCGAGGCTGACGAAGCCGATGCGGGGGGCGGGGTTCATGGCAGGCGGGGGCGCCCCGCGGAGC
>JALVPS010000076.1 GCA_027031685.1 Gammaproteobacteria bacterium
ATGCCGGCCTTTTCCGCGTCCTGCCTGACCAGCTCGCGGTTGATGAGCTCGTTGAGCACCACCGCCGGGTTGCCGATGGGCTTGCCGACGGCCTGCTTGAGCTGCATGTAGTCGCGCAGGTCCTGCATGGTGATGTCCTTGCCGTTGACGGTGGCGATGACCTGGCCGGCGCTGGCCTGGGCCTGGCCGGCCGGGGTGTCGCTGGCCGCGGGGGGCTTGTCACTGCCGGCCTGTCCGCAGACGGGCAGCAGCAGGGCGGAGAGGGTGAGGGCGCCCAGCAGGCGCAGTCCGTTTCGTGTTTGCATACTGAGATGTCCTTGGTAGGGATGGTGGTGCCGGGCCGCCTTATGACAGGGTGGTTGAGTCGCTCAGGCGAGTGCGAGACAAGGCAAAAATGGCCGAAGAAGCGCAGCTTACAAAGCAGTAAATGAGCATCTTGAGGCCATTTTCAACGCCGTATCGCACCGCATGAGTAGAATTTCAGTGCCCTGCTAAGGCAGCACGCGGCGAAAGGGTTTCACGGTCACGCGGCTGTAGACACCGGCGGCGACGTAAGGATCCGCGTCGGCCCAGGCGCGCGCCGCCTCCAGCGACTCGAACTCGGCCACGATGAGACTGCCGCTGAAGCCGGCCGGGCCGGGGTCGGGGCTGTCGATGGCCGGATTGGGGCCGGCCAGTGCCAGCCGCCCCTCGTCGCGCAGGGCCTTCAGCCGCTTCAGGTGGTCCGGGCGTGCCGCCTGGCGCGCCGCCAGGCTGTCGGGCCGGTCTTCGCCCACGATCATGTACAGCATGTGCGTCCTTCCGGTTCCGTGCGCAGCGGATCATACGCCAAGGGGACGGGCCGTGGCGATGGTCGCGCGGGTGGCGGGAGCGGGGGCGATGCCGGCGGGGCGCGACCGGCACGGGGCCGGACGGACCGGCCGCCGGCTCAGGCCGGGTGCTGGCTGGGCGCCTGGATGGGCAGTTCCTCGCTGGCCGGCTGCAGGAAGTCGCCCTGCAGGAAGTCCACGTCCAGCTCCTTGACGATGTCCAGTTGTTCGGCGTCGAGCAGGCCGGGGACGATGACCTTCTGGCCGAGCTGGTGGGCACGGCGGATGAGGCGGTTGAGGGCGCCACGCCGTTCCAGGTCGGCGGCGAGGTGCTGGACGAGGGCCTCGTCCACCTTGAGGTAGTGCACGGGCAGGGGCTCGATCTGGTCGAGGCGCTCGTCGGTGTCCTGGCAGTCGGCGATGCACAGGCGGCAGCCCTGGTCGGCCAGGCCGCGCAGCAGGTCGCTGCTGTGGTCGAGGTTGCGCAGCACGTCGCCCAGGCGCAGTTCCAGCACGAGGTAGTCGGCGACGACCTCGTGTTCGGCCAGCTGGCGGGCGAACCAGTCGGGGTCGTTCTCCTGGTAGAGCAGGCCTTCGGTGAGCTGCACCAGCAGCCCCTGCGGGCCGATCTGGTCGCCATAGCGCTGCAGCATCTTGAGCGAGCGCAGGATGACCCAACGGTCCAGGCCCTTGGCGTAACCGGTGCGGATGGCGCTGGGCATGAATTCGGCGGGGTGGAAGTAGCCGCCCTCGGGCCGGGCGATGCGCAGGGAGGCCTCGATGTGGCGCTGTTCCCGGTCGTGGGCGGGCACCACGGGCTGGAAGAACAGGCGCAGGCGGCCTTCCTTGAGGGCCTCGCGCAGGTACTCGCTCCAGCGCTCGTCGTCGTCGCGCGGGGTGGGGACGGCGGGCGCGCCGGGGGTGGCCAGGACCACGTGGCTGCCGTCCTGGCCGGCGCGGTGCGCGGCCTCGCAGGCGGTGCTCATGAGCGTGTAGGCGTCGCGGGCGTGCTCGTCGATGATGGCGGCGCCGCAGGAGAGCTGGGCCCGCACGGGCTGGCTGCCGCTGTGGAAGGTCTGTTCGTTGACGCTGATGATGAGCTGGTGCAGCAGGACCTCCAGGGCCTCGGGCTCGGCGGTGGCGGTGATGAGGCCGTAGGTGGAGGTGTCGTGGCGGCAGAGGATGTCGTCCAGGCTGAGCTGGGTCTTGAGTTCGGTGCCGATGTCGGCGTACAGCAGGTCGGCCTCGGCGATGCCCAGCTGGGCCGCCAGGCGCTCGTAGTTGTCCAGGGAGATCATGACCAGGGCGTGCCGCTCGCGGGTGTGGCGCGCCTTGACCA
>JALVPS010000077.1 GCA_027031685.1 Gammaproteobacteria bacterium
GTGGGCTTGTCGGCCACCACGTTGTAGACGGTGCCGAGCGGCAGGCCCAGCAGCAGGCCCAGTAGCAGACCGAATCCGATTCGAGACCTGGCTTTCATGCAACAACTCCGGATAGATAATAGCGGCGCATTATAACGATATTTGCCACCCCCGGCGTGCGCCGGCGGCGCAGAGCGCGACGTGGTGCAAATTGTGCCCCGCCCGGCGCCGGTTTCAGGGGCGTTTGCACCAGCGCAGGGGCGGCAGCGGGCGGCCCTTGTGGCGGATCTCGAAATACAGCCCGTTGCCGGCGCCGTCCAGCGGGCCGGCGCTGGCGATCACCGTGCCCGGCTCCACCCACTCGCCGGCCTTGCGGAACAGGCTCTGATTGTTGCCGTACAGGCTCAGGTAGCCGTCGCCGTGGTTGATGATCAGGAGCAGCCCGTAGCCGCGCATCCAGTCCGCGAACACGACCTGACCGTGGCCAATGGCGCGCACGGGGGAGCCCTCTGGCGCGTGGATGTAGATGCCGCCGCCGATGGCCGGGCGGCTGATGCGGCCCTTGGCGGGCAGGGGCAGGCGGCCCTTGAGCCGGCCGAAACGCACCTGGCCGGGGGTGGCGAAGGCCGGGTTCTCGGCCAGGAAGCGCAGCCGCTCCAGCAGCGCCTGGAGGGCCGCCCGGTCCTCGCGCAGCTTGGCCAGCCGGGCCTTGCCGGAGGCCAGCGCCTGGCGCAGGGCGGCCACCTTGCGGCGGCGGGCGCGCTGCTCGGCGCGCAGGGCATCGCGCTGCGCCTGCAGGCGGGCGGTGAGTTCGGCCAGACGCGTGCGTGTCTCGTGGGCCGCTTCCGTGAGACGGGCCAGTTCGTTCACCCGTTGCTGCAGGGCCTGGACCTGTTCGCGTCGTGCCTGGGCGAAATAGCGGAAGTAGTGGGCGTTGCGCTGGCGGTGGCCGGTGCTCGCCGGGTCCAGCAGCTCCGTCCAGGCCGGTTGGCGCAGGCGACGCTGCTGGGCGCGCAGGAGGTCCGCCAGCCGCGCCCGTTGGGTGGCCAGGGCCTGTTGCGCCGCGTCCCGCTGCCGCTCCAGCTGTGCCAGGTGTTGGCGCGCCTCGCGCCGGGCCTGCTCGCGCGCGCGCAGCTCGCGCGCCAGGTGGTCGATCTTCTTGTCCAGCCGGCGCAGGGCCAGCTCCAGTTCCCCCTTGCGCCCGGTGCGGCGCAGGTTGCGTTCGGTAAGCGTTTGAATCTGACGGGCGATGTCGGCCAGTTTTTTCTCGACTTCGGCAGGTCCGGCGGCCTGGCCGGCGGCCGCCGTCATGGCTGGCGGCGACGCCGCGCCGGTCACCAGCAGCGCCAGGCCGAGCAGGCAAGCAAAGGCCCGGTGCCGCCTGGGGCGCGGGCCGGCGGAGGCGACGTGCAGGGGTCTCAATGGGGACACTTCAGTATTTTATGAGGTACCGATTTAAGGGTATGATTATCTGGCATCATCCATACTTGGCAGAAGAGGTTTCCGACCTTGACCGATCAAAACAAACTCTGCGGTGACGATTTCTCGGCCAGCGACCTCCTGAAGCGTGAGGAGGACATCGAGCGCGCTTCCCGCTCGCTGAAGGCCATGTCCCACCCCCTGCGCCTGCGCATCCTGTGCACCCTGGGGGACCGTGAGGTGAGCGTACAGGACATCGTGGAGTGTGTCGGCACGTCCCAGAGCAATATTTCCCAGCACCTGGCCATCCTGCGCGAGAAGGGCATCCTGGCCTCCCGCAAGGACGCCAACCGCGTCTACTATCGCGTGGGTGACGCGCGCACCCTGCGGCTCATCGGGATGATGCAAGAGGTCTTCTGTTCCTGACATAATAACCGCCGCGCGCAATCCCCGTACCATCACCTCCCGCGCAGAGACGGAAACACGCCCATGCCAGATTTGCTGGACTTCGTTCAGCGGCACACTCTTTTGGTGGCCGCTTTCTTTGCCTTGCTCGCCCTCGTCGTGTGGACCGAGCTGCGCCGCTTCACCAAAGGCTACCAGGATCTGCGGCCGCAACAGGCGGTGCGCCTCATCAACGACGACGACCCCCTCATTCTGGACGTGCGCGAGGCCAACGAGGTGGCCCAGGGCAAGATCCGCGGTGCGCGCCATATCCCCATGAGCAAGCTGGCCGCCCGACTCG
>JALVPS010000078.1 GCA_027031685.1 Gammaproteobacteria bacterium
GAGAAACGCGACGTCTCGCGCCTGCGCGGGGGCTATCTGGATGATACGCACCGCTTTGTCGGCTACCGCATTCGCCAGAACATCCCCGCCGGGCGTGTGCTGCAGCCGCGCCAGTTCGCCGCCCCGCAGCTGGTGCGGCGTGGCGAGCGGGTCACGCTGATGGCCAGGAACGGCACCGTGCAGGTGCGCATGGCGGGTGAGGCGCTGTCCGATGGCGCGTTGGGGACCACGGTGCGCGTGCGCAACCTGAGCTCGCGGCGCATCGTGCAGGGCGAGGTGGTGGGCAAGGGCCGCGTGCTGATCCGCTTTTGAGGTCGCCGGCAGGTTTTTGCCGCCCCGGGGGCGCGGAAACAGGGACTTTGTCACGCTTTCGGCACCGTTTCTCCGGCCGGGATCGGAAATGGCTAAAGTTTTCGGCGGCGCCCCCCGATAAGCCACCCGTGAGCAACGAACGAGCAATGGGAGTTTTGTGATGACCAAGATCGATGGCATTTTGCCGGTCAGAAACTCTTTGGCCAGGGATGGCCAGCGCCGGCCGGAAGCCTCGCAGTCCGGGGGCGTCGCTGGGCGGCCCGCCGTCGAGGAACAGGTGCGGCTCACGCCCTCCGCGCGCCGCCTGCAGGCGGCCGAGCGCATGCTGGGCGGACTGCCGGAGGTGGACACGGACAAGGTGGCGCGGGTGCGCGCGGCGCTGGCCGATGGCAGTTACCGGATTCGTGCCGACGTGATCGCGCAGCAGCTGCTGGCCATGGAGCGGGCGCGCGGCTGAGCCGCCACCCCACGCAACCCAGGGAAGGTGATTCATGCACACATCGGAACATTGCGCGCGGCTGCGGGCGTGTCTGGCGCGGGGACTGGAGACGGCCCGCGAGCTGGAGGGGGTGCTGGCCGAGGAGCAGGCCGCCCTGGTGCGGCTGGAAATGGGTACGCTGGAGGCGCTGCTGGCGCGCAAGCGCGCGGCGCTGGCCGAGGTGGCAGACTTCCAGCGCATGCTGGAGGCCTGGCTGGCCGCCGCCGGTCTGGCCGGTGAGCACGATCTGCCGGCCTTGGTGGCGCGCCTGTGCGGGGCACGCTCGCCAACCGCCGGTCTGGCCGGCCAGTTGCAGGGCGCGCTGCTCGGCTGTCAGGCCCTGAGCCGCAGCAACGAACGGCTGGTACAGCGCGGCATGGGCCATGTACAGCGGGGGCTGCAGTTGCTGCGTGCCCTGCGTGGCGAGACCGTGGACCACACCTACGGCCCGGACGCGGCCCCCGCCGGTGCGCGGCGCACCATCACCTGGGCCTGATGGCGGTGCCTGCCGGGCGCCCCTGTTTTGCGCACATATTGGCGATGCGCGGGCGACAAAGTGCGCCGGCGGGCGCATTTTTCGGCAGCGGTGGGTCCTATAATCCGTCCCTGTCGTTAATTGGACCATAAGGAGCGGCCCGCCCCATGAACGGAGCGCCCGTCGAGCTCGTTGTCATCATCGTCAACTATCGCGTGCCGCAGCTCACCCTGCGCTGCATCGAGTCGCTGCTGGACGACAGCGCCGACATGCCCCCCTTCCAGATCCACGTCATCGACAACCACTCCGGCGATGACTCGCCGCGCATCATCGGCGACTACCTGGACGAGAAGGGCCTGCGCGAGCGCGTGCTGCTCACCCCCTCGCCCATCAACGGCGGCTACGCCTACGGCAACAACATCGGCCTGCGGCGCGTGCTGGAGATGGCGCAGCGCCCGCGCCACGTGTGGCTGCTCAATCCGGACACGCAGGTCTATCCGGGCGCGGCCCGCCACCTGATCGAGTTCCTCGACGCCCACCCGCGCGCCGGCATGGCCGGCAGCCGCCTGGAGGACGCCGATGGCACTGGCCAGATCTCCGCCTTCCGCTTCCCGTCACCGGCCAGCGAGTTCCTGGGCGCCATGCAGGTGGGCGTGCTGGACCGCCTGTTCGCCGAGCGACTGGTGCCCGTGCCGCTGCAGTCCCAGCCGCACCGCGCCGACTGGCTGGCGGGCGCCTCGCTGATGATGAAGACGGCCCTGGTGGAGGACATCGGCCTGATGGACGAGGAGTACTTCCTCTATTTCGAGGAAGTGGACTACTGCCTGCAGGCGCGCCGGCGCGGGTGGGAGATCTGGTACGTGCCGCGCAGCCGCGTGCACCACGTGGTGGGGGCGGCCACCGGCATCTCCGACCTGCGCAAGAAGGCGCCGCGCCGGCCGCAGTACTGGTTCGACTCGCGGCGCCGCTTCTTCCTCAAGAACTACGGCAAGGGCACTGCCCTGCTGGCCGACCTGGCGGCCATCAGCGGCTATGCGATATGGCGTATGCGGCGCCGCATCCAGGCCAAGCCGGACCTGGATCCGCCGCATTTCCTGCAGGACCTGCTGGCCAATTCCGTCTTTCTGCGGGGGGCCTCCCTTGAGCACTGATGCCCGCGCCGGCCTGTGGGCGCAGATCCGTGCCGACTGGCACGCCCACGAGCGCGACTGGACACGGCCGGGCTTTCGCGCCCTGGCCGTGTACCGCTTCGGCGTGTGGCGCATGGGCATCCGACCCAAGCCGCTGCGTGCGCCGCTCAGCGTGCTGTACCGTATGGCCTTCCGCTACGTGCGCAACCACTATGGCATCGAGTTGCCCTACAGCGCCGAGGTGGGGCAGGGGGTGGTCATCGAGCACCAGGGGGGCATCGTCATCCACGGCAATGCGCGCATCGGTGACGGCTGTATCATTCGCCAGGGGGTGACGCTCGGCAACCGCCGCCTGGACCGCCCCTTCGACGCGCCGCGCCTGGGGCGGGGCGTGAACGTGGGCGCCGGCGCGGTGGTGTTGGGCGACGTGGAGGTGGGCGACGGGGCCGTCATCGGCGCCAATGCCGTGGTGTTGCGCTCCGTGCCGCCGCACCACCTGGCGGTGGGCGTGCCCGCCACCATCAAGCCGCTGGACGAGTAGACATCGCCATGGCCAAGAAAGCCCGTATCGCCTTGGTCATCATCGGCCGCAACGAGGCCCACCACTTGGCCCGCTCGCTGCCGGGCCTGGCCGATCGCTTCGACAAGCTGGTGTACGTGGATTCCGGGTCCACCGACGGCAGCCAGGATCTGGCGCGCCGCCACGGCGCCGAGGTGGTGGAGCTGGACATGGATCTGCCCTTCACCGCGGCGCGCGCCCGCAATGCCGGCTTTGCCGCCGTGCTGGCCGACCGGCGCCGCTTCCGCTATGTGCAATTCATGGACGGCGACTGTGAGCTGGTGCCCGGCTACATCGAGCGCGCCGTGGGCTTTCTGGAGGAGCATCCCGAGTACGGCATGGTGTGCGGGCGGCGCGTGGAACGCCACCCCGGCGCCTCTATCTTCAACACGCTGTGCGACATCGAGTGGGACACACCGGTGGGCGACACCGACTACTGCGGTGGCGATGTGACCGTGCGTGTGCTGGCCCTCAAGGAGATCGAGGGTTACGACGACAGCCTGATCGCCGGCGAGGATCCGGAGGTGTGCGTGCGGCTGCGCCAGGCGGGCTGGAAAATCTACCGCCTCGACCACGACATGACGCTGCACGACGCCAACATGCACCGCCTGGGCCAGTGGTGGCGGCGCAACGAGCGGGCCGGCTACGCCTTCGCCGAGGGGGCCCATCTGCACGGCGCCCGGCCGCACCGCCACTGGGTGCGCGAGTCCAAGAGCAACTGGGTCTGGGGGCTGTATGCCCTGTTCTTCGCCGTGGCCGGGCTCTTCCAGCCAATGTTGTGGCTGGCCCTGCTGGTGTTTCCCCTGCAGGGCCTGCGGCTGGCCTTCAAGGACACCTGGAACACCCGCAACCGGCCCTTCCGACACAAGCTGCTGTACGGCCTCAACTGCTATTTCGCCAAGATTCCCCAGTTCGTGGGGCAGACCCGCTTCCTGCTCAACCGCCTCATGCACCGACGGCAGACGATCATCGAATACAAGTAGCGGGCCGCCTCAGCGCGGTACGCCCAGCCAGTCGCACCATTCCGCGAACACGCTCTCGTAGGGCGAGGCTACCGCCGAGCGCGGCGTGAGGCTGGCGCGGAACACGGGCTCGCCGTGCAACGTGCAGGCGTGGCCGCCCGCCTCCTGCAGGATCAGTACCCCCGCCGCGATGTCCCACAGCTTCTGCCCGCCGTGCAGGTAGGCGTGGCCGCGCCCGGCCGCCAGCCAGCCCCATTCCAGGGCGCAGGAGCCGAAGTTGCGCTGCGAGCCGAAGGGCTGCTGGTCGAGGATGCGGTTGCGCAGGGCGCGGTCGAGGCGCTTGAGGTCCACCATGGCGATGCCGTTTTGCAGCGGCAGGCCTTGGACGGGCAGGCGCAGGGGCTGGCCGTTGAGGGCGGCGCCCTGACCGGCACGGGCACTGAACAGCTCGTCGCGGTTGGGATCGTAGATGATGCCCAGGGTGGGCTGGCCGTCCTCGATGAGCGCCAGGGAGACGCCGAAGTAGGGGATGCCGGCCACGAAGTTGCTGGTGCCGTCCAGCGGGTCCAGGCACCAGCAGGGCCGGCCGGAGTCCAGGATCGCCTGCTGTTCGGCGGCGCTCATCTCCTCGCTCAGGAAGCGCACCTGGGGGTGGCGCGCGGCGAGCTCGACCCGCAGGCGGCGGTTCACGGCCAGGTCGGCCTCGGTGAGCATGCTGCCGTCGGCCTTCAACTCGTAGCAGATGTGGCAGAAGCGCGGCAGCAGCTCGTCGCGGGCGGCCTCCCGCACCAGGTCGGCCAGGGGGGTGAGGTCGATGGGCATCGGCGGGCGTGGACGGATGGCGAGCGCCGAGTATGCCACAAGGGCGGCGGGCGGGTCCGTGCCGCAATCGACGGTGCCGCCGCGGGGGGTAACAGTGGTATCTTTGGGTGCGGGGTTTTTGTGGATCATGACCAGAATCGGGAGGCGAGACGATGCCCGCGTTTGTGAGAACGAACGATTGCGACGGCTGCCGCAGCCGGGAAGAGGCCCTGTGCGAGTACATCTGCCCGCACGACCTCATGGCGCTGGACCGGGACGGCAGCGTCACCGGCCACCCCCTGAAGGCCTACAACCGGGAGCCGGAGCAGTGCTGGGAGTGCTACGCCTGCGTGAAGCTCTGCCCCCGCTACGCCATCGAGGTGCGCCACTACGCCGACGTGGTCCCCCTGGGCGCCAGCGTGCAGCCCATCCACGAGGGGCAGGCCATCGAGTGGGCCATCCGCTTCCGCAACGGCACGGTCAAGCAGTTCCGCTTCGCCACCCGCACCACGCCGCCCGGCTCGGCCGACCCCTACGGCGGCGAGCCGGATGCCGACCTGGCCCGGCTGGACGACGGCAGCGTGCTGTTCACGCGCGGCACGCACGCCTGCGACATGAGCCAGTTCATCGCCGACTGAACGATCCGATCCACCGGCGCGCAATGGAGATTCCGCAATGAGTGAACCCGTCACCGACAAGCCCGAAGTCGTCGAAGAATACGTCGACATCCTCATCATTGGCGGCGGCATGGCCGCCTGCGGCGCGGCCTTCGAGGCCCGGAAGTGGATCGAGGCGGCGCGCGCCGAGGGCCACGAGCTGACCATCAAGATGGTGGACAAGGCGGCCGTGGACCGCTCTGGGGCCGTGGCCCAGGGCCTGTCCGCCATCAACACCTACATGGGCGAGAACGACCCGGCCGACTATGTGCGCTACGTGCGCGGCGACCTCATGGGCATCACCCGCGAGGATCTGGTGTACGACGTGGGCCGCCACGTGGACGACTCGGTGCACCACTTCGAGAAATGGGGCCTGCCCATCTGGAAGCAGGAGGGGGACGAGGGCAAGCCGCTGCGCGAGGGCGGCCGCCCCGTGCGCTCCGGCCGCTGGCAGATCATGATCAACGGCGAGAGCTACAAGTGGATCGTGGCCGAGGCGGCCAAGAAGGCCATCGGCGAAGAGAACATCCAGGAGCGTGTGTTCATCGTGCGCCTCATCAAGGACCGCCACGACCCCGGCCGTCTGGCCGGCGCGGCCGGCTTCTCGGTGCGCGAGAACAAGGTCTACATCTACCGCTTCAAGGCCTGCCTGCTGGCCTGTGGCGGGGCGGTCAACGTGTTCCGGCCGCGCTCGGTGGGCGAGGGCCTGGGGCGCGCCTGGTATCCGGTGTGGAACGCCGGCTCCACCTATGCCATGGCCGCCGACGTGGGCGCCGAGCTGACCCTCATGGAAAACCGCTTCGTGCCGGCCCGCTTCAAGGATGGCTACGGCCCGGTGGGCGCCTGGTTCCTGCTCTTCAAGGCGCGTTCCATGAACTCGCTGGGCGAGGACTTCCCGGCCAAGAACTTCGACACCCTGAAGGAGCACGGCTACGACGCCTACGCCACCAGCCTGCGCAAGATGGGCACCTGCCTGCGCAACCACCTCATGCTCAAGGAAATGCGCGAGGGACGCGGGCCGATCTTCATCGACACCCCCACGGCCATGGCCAAGCTGGCGGAGAACATGACCTCCGAGGAGGTGCAGCACCTGGAGGCCGAGGCCTGGGAGGACTTCCTGGACATGACCATCAGCCAGTGCGGCGTGTGGGCCGGCGAGAACATCGAGCCGGACAAGGAGATGTCGGAGATCATGCCCACCGAGCCCTACCTGCTCGGCTCCCACGCCGGCTGCGCCGGCAGCTGGGTGTCCGGCCCGGAGGACCTGCCCGGCGTGCCCGACCACTACCACTGGGGCTACCGCAGCATGTCCACGGTGGGC
>JALVPS010000079.1 GCA_027031685.1 Gammaproteobacteria bacterium
CAACAGCCTGCTGGTGGACCGCATCACCCCGCGCACCCTGGGCAGCCTCATCGCCCTGTACGAGCACAAGATCTTCGTGCAGGGCGTCATCTGGAACATCAACTCCTTCGACCAGTGGGGCGTGGAATTGGGCAAGGTGCTAGCGCGTGGCATCCTGCCCGAGCTGGCCGACGACCGGCCCGTGAGCGGCCACGACAGCTCCACCAACGGGCTCATCAACCACTACAAGCAGCGCGCCTTCGGCGGCTGAGCCGCGGCGGCGCTCAATCGTCGTCGCCGGTCACCACGTCGACCACCGCGCCGCCCACCTTGAACGGCACCTTGGCCACCTCGATGGCCGTGTCCACCGTGGCCCCCACCACCGTGCCCACGCAGGCGGACTGGGTGAGGACGACGCCCAGCAGCAGGGCGGGCAGGGCCAGAATGCGCAGACGGGACATATCGACTCCTTGTAGGGCGGAATGGGCGGCCCATCCTAGCAGGGCGCGCGGCGGCGTACCGTGACGCCCCGACCAGTGGCGCCTAGCCGATGCCGTGGCGCGCCAGCGCCCAGGCCACGTGCTCGCGCACCAGGGGCGAGGGGTGCTCGCGCCGGGCCTGCAGGGCCGCCACCACCGCCGGCGAGGTGGGCGCGTTGCCCAGGGCCACGGCGATGTTGCGCAGCCAGCACTCGAAGCCGATGCGACGGATGGCCGAGCCGGCCATGCGGTCCAAGAAGGTGGCCTCGTCCCAGGCGAACAGCTCCACCAGGGCCGGCGCGTCCAGCCCGTGGCGCGGCGCGAAGTCGTCGCAGGCCGTGGGCTGGGCGAAGCGGTTCCAGGGACACACCAGCTGGCAGTCGTCGCAGCCGTAGATGCGGTTGCCGATGAGCGGCCGCAGCGCCTCCGGGATCGGCCCGCGCAGCTCGATGGTGAGATAAGAGATGCAGCGCCGCGCGTCCAGCTGGCGCGGTCCGGTGATGGCCTGCGTGGGGCACACGTCCAGGCAGCGCCGGCAGCGGCCGCAGTGGTCGCTGGCCGGGGTGTCCACCGGCAGCGGCAGATCGACGAAGATCTCCCCCAGAAAGAACCACGAGCCCGCCTCGCGGGCGATCAGGTTGGTGTGCTTGCCGATCCAGCCCAGCCCCGCCTTCTGCGCCAGCGCCTTCTCCAGCACCGGCGCGCTGTCCACGAACACCCGGTGGCCGAACGGCCCGATGCGCCCGGCGATGGCCTTCGCCAGCCGCGCCAGGCGCTTGCGCATCAGCTTGTGGTAGTCGCGCCCCAGGGCGTAGCGCGACACATAGCCCAGCCGCCCGTCGGCCAGCACCGCCGCCGCATCCGCCGCCCGCGGCGGCAGATAGTCCATGCGCGCGCTGATCACCCGCACCGTCTCCGGCACCAGCGCCGCCGGGTCCGCCCGCAGCGCCGCGTGGCGCGCCATCCACGCCATCTCCCCGTGCCGCCCCGCCGCCAGCCAGCGGCGCAGAAAGGCCGCATCGTCCGCCAGCGCCGTGTCGGCAATGCCCAGCTGCTGGAAACCGAGCGCGCGCCCCTCGGCCTTGATCCAGTCGGCCAGCTCGGCAAGTTCGGTGGGGGAGAGGGAAGGACGGGTGCCGCTCATGCGGCCAGTATACGGGGCGGGGGCGCGGCCGCACCGCGCCCCCGCGGCTCAGGCCGCCTTGGAGAAGGTGTATTCGTCGCCCTGGCGGGTGACCCGGATGCCGGCGCGGGCGAAGGTGTACTGCTCGCCGTCGGCCATGGGATGCAGGTCGCCGGCCACGACGGCCACGTGGTCGCTCAGGACCTCCACGTGGGTGTTGCCCAGCTTGCCGTGCTGGTGGGGATGCAGGGTGACGGTGTCATCGGCCATAGTCGTTCCTCCTTTTCTGTGTGGTCGGGAATTTTCTGTCTCGGCAGTGGCATGATGGGACGGCCGGCGCGGATTTCAACGGGCACGGCGGGTGGGGAAATCGCCCCGGCGGCGGGGTATCATCGCGCCCATGACGCCGCTCTCCCAACGCCTGTACACCGCCGCCGCCATCCGCCGCATCGAGCAGACCGTGATCGAGGGGCTGGGCGTGCCCGGCTTCGAGCTGATGCAGCGCGCCGGCCGCGCCGTGCCGGCCCAGGCGGCCGAGGTGCTGGACGGGGCGCAGCGGGTGCTGGTGCTGTGCGGGCCGGGCAACAACGGCGGCGACGGCTACATCGTGGCCGGCCTGCTGCGCGCGGCGGGCCAGGCCGTGCGCGTGATCTCCCTCACCGACCCGGAGCGGCTGCGGGGCGATGCGGCCCTGGCGCGCGACCGCTGGCTGATGGGCGGCGGCCAGATCGAGCCCTTCGCCGGCGAGCTGCCGGCGGCCGACGCCATCGTGGACGCCCTGCTGGGCATCGGCCTGGAACGGCCCCTGCGCGGCGGCTTCCTGGTGGCGGTGCAGCTGGTCAACGAGGCCGGCGTGCCGGTGGTGGCGGTGGACATCCCCACCGGCCTGCACGCCGACCGCGGCGAGCCCCTGGGCACGGCGGTGCGCGCCGCGGTCACGGTCACCTTCATCGGCCGCAAGCTGGGCCTGTACACCGGGCGCGGCGCCGACTACCGGGGCACGGTGCGCCTGGCCACGCTGGACTGCCCGGCCGAGGCCTATGCCGACGTGCGCTGGGCGGCCGAGCTGGACGACCCCGGCGCCCTGCCGGCGCTGCTGCCCGGGCGCCCCCTGACCGCCCACAAGGGCGACTTCGGCCACGTGCTGGTGGTGGGCGGGGCGGTCGGCATGAGCGGGGCGGCGCGCCTGGCGGCCGAGGCGGCGGCGCGTGGCGGGGCGGGGCTGGTGTCGGTGGCCACCAGCCCGACCCATGCCGCCGTGCTCAACGCCGGCCGGCCGGAGCTCATGGTGCGCGGCGTGGCCGAGCCCGACGACCTGGCGCCGCTGCTGGCGCGCGCCACCCACCTGGTGGTGGGGCCCGGCCTGGGTGGCGGGGCCTGGGGCGAGGCCCTGTGGCGCGCCGCCCTGGACAGCGGCCGGCCGCTGGTGCTGGACGCCGACGGCCTCAACCTGCTGGCCCGCCACCCGGGCCGGCGTGACGACTGGATCCTCACCCCCCATCCGGGCGAGGCGGGTCGCCTGCTGGACAGCGACGCCGCCGCCGTGCAGGCGGACCGCCACGGCGCGGCCGTGGCCCTGCAGCGTCGCTACGGCGGGGTGGTGGTGCTCAAGGGGCGCGGCACCCTCGTCGCTGCGCCGGACGGGGTGTGGCTGGCCGACGTGGGCAACCCCGGCATGGCCAGCGGCGGCATGGGCGACGTGCTGGCCGGCCTGCTGGGCGCCCTGTGGGCCCAGGGGCTGTCGGCGCCGGCCGCGGCCCGGGCCGCCGTGCTGGCCCACGGCCGGGCCGCCGACCTGGCCGCCGACGACCGCTGGCGGGGCCTGCTGGCCGGTGACCTGCTCACGCCGCTGCGCGGCGTGCTCAACCCATGAGCTGGCTGCTGGCGGGCGAGGCGGACACGGTGCGCTTCGCCACCTGGCTGGCCCCCCTGCTGGCCGAGGCGCGGCCGCGCCTGGTGGCCCTGCGCGGCGACCTGGGGGCGGGCAAGACCACCCTGGTGCGCGCCCTGCTGCACGCCCTGGGCTATCCGGGGCGGGTCAAGAGCCCCACCTACACCCTCATCGAGCCCTACCAGATCGGCGACTGGCTGATCTGCCACGCCGACTTCTACCGCCTGGCCGACCCCGGCGAGCTGGAGTACCTGGGCTTCGACGAGTTGCTGGCCGAGGGCACCACCTGCTTCGTGGAGTGGCCGGAGAAGGCCGGCGACTACCTGCCGCCGGCCGACCTGACGCTGTGGCTGCGCCACGCCGGCGCGGCGCGCGAGCTCACCGTCGGCGCCGCCACGCCGCGCGGCGAGCGGCTGCGGGAAAAAATGACAAACCACTTCACCAAGGCGCGCTAGCTGACTCATTTTGCGGGCGAATCGCTTGATTTTCCCTTGACCTTGGCCGACACTTCTGGAACGAGCCGAACAGACAAACCATAAACCGGGAAGGCGGTGCGACAGCCATGAGCGATTCGAGGGCGCAGGGGGGGCGGCGCGGTTTTCTGCGCCACACGTTGGCAGTGCTGGGCGCCGGCGTGGCCGCGCTGGCCGGCCCGCCCCTGCTGGCCGCGCCTGCCGTGCAGGTGGAAGGGCTGCGCGCCGAGCGCCGCGGCGCCGGCGTGCGCCTGGTGTTCACCCTGTCCGGCCCCACCGAGCACAAGCTGTTCCGCCTCGCCAATCCCGAGCGGGTGGTGATCGACTTCAGCCACGCCCGCCTGCGGCGCGGCGCGCGCCTGGCCCTGCCGCCGCTGCCGGGCATCCGGCGCCTGCGCCACGCGCCGTGGCAGGACCACGACCTGCGCGTGGTGCTGGACCTGACCGGCCCGGTGACCCCCCTCAGCCGCCTGCGCCGGCGCGCCGACGGACGCAGCGAGGTGGTGGTGGACCTGCAGCCGCCGGCCGCCAGCCGGCCGGTCAAGACCCTGGACGAGGCCGCCCCGCCCCCGCGCGAGCTGGTGGTGGTCATCGACCCCGGCCACGGCGGGCGCGATCCCGGTGCCATCGGCCAGCGCGGCACGCGCGAGAAGGATATCGTGCTGCGCATCGCCCGCCAGCTGGAGGCCCTGCTGCGCCGCGAGCCGGGCTTCCGGCCAGTGCTCACGCGCCGCGACGACACCTTCCTGAGCCTGCGCGAGCGCATCCGCCGCGCCCGCGCCGCCCACGCCGATCTGTTCATCTCCATCCACGCCGACGCCTCGCCCAATCGCAAGGCCACCGGCTCGTCGGTGTATGTGCTGTCGGAGCACGGCGCCTCCAGCGAGGCGGCGCGCCTGCTGGCGGCCTCGCAGAACGCCGTGGACGAGCTGATCGGCGTGGACGTGGAGCAGCAGGACCCCATGCTGGCCGAGGTGCTGCTGGACCTGTCCCAGCGCCACGCCATCGAGGCCAGCCACCAGGTGGCCTCCGCCCTGCTGCGCGAGCTGGACAAGGTGGGCAGTGTGCATAGCCGGCGCGTGGAACGGGCCGGCTTCGTGGTGCTAAAGTCGCCGGACGTGCCCTCCGTGCTGGTGGAGACGGCCTTCATCTCCAACCCGCGCGAGGAGCGCCGCCTGCTCACCCGCAGCCACCGGCGGAAGATTGCCAAGGCCCTGCTGCGCGGCATCCGCGCCTATTTCCGCGCCCACCCGCCGGAGGGCAGCGTGCTGGCCGGAACGGCCCCGCGCGAGCACGTCATCCGCCCCGGCGAGACCCTGTCCGCCATCGCCAGCCGCTACCGCGTGAGCCTGCGCCAGCTGCGCCGCGCCAACGGCCTCAGCAGCGACCTGGTGCGGCCCGGGCAGCGGCTGCGCATCCCCCGCCACGACACCTGAGCGGGCGGGCTTGACCGCCCGTCCCGCCATTTGAAACCATCGGTCATCGTCCGCGCCATGACCTGCCCATGCCCATCCGCCCCCTGCCGTCCCACCTGATCGACCAGATCGCCGCCGGCGAGGTGGTGGAGCGCCCGGCCTCGGTGGTCAAGGAGCTGATGGAGAACAGCCTCGACGCCGGCGCGCGCGCCTTGTGGCTGGACGTGGAGCAGGGCGGCCTGCGCCGCATCCGCCTGCGCGACGACGGCTGCGGCATCCCCCGTGACGAGCTGGCCCTGGCCGTGGCCCGCCACGCCACCAGCAAGATCGCCAGCCTGGCGGACCTGGCCGCGGTCACCAGCCTGGGCTTCCGCGGCGAGGCCCTGCCCAGCATCGCCTCCGTGTCCCGCCTCACCCTCACCTCGGCCACCGCCGGCGAGGGCTCCGGCTGGCGCTACCGGGTGGAGGGCGGCCGCGCCGCCGGGGCGCCGGTGCCGGCCCCGCACCCGCCCGGCACCACCGTGGAGGTGTGCGACCTGTTCTACAACGTGCCGGCGCGGCGCAAGTTCCTGCGCACGGAGAAGACCGAGTTCCGCCACCTGGAGCAGGTGGTGCAGCGCCTGGCGCTCAGCCGCCTGGACGTGGGGCTCACCCTGCACCACAACCGCCGTCAGGTGTTGCGCCTGCCGGCCGCCGCCGGCGACGCCGACTTCGACCGGCGCGTGGCGGCGGTGTGTGGCGAGGCCTTCGTGGCCCAGTCGTTGCGCTGCGACGAGTCGGGCGCCGGCCTGCGCCTGTGGGGCTGGGTGGGCCTGCCCACCTTCTCCCGCGCCCAGGCCGACCTGCAGTACTTCTACGTCAACGGCCGCATGGTGCGCGACAGGCTGGTCACCCACGCCGTGCGCCAGGCCTACCAGGACGTGCTGTTCCACGGCCGCCAGCCGGCCTACGTGCTGTTCCTGGAGATGGACCCGCAGGCGGTGGACGTGAACGCCCACCCGGCCAAGCTGGAGGTGCGCTTCCGCGAGGCGCGCCTGGTGCACGACTTCCTATTCCGCAGCCTGCAGCGCGTGCTGGCCGGGGCGCGCGCGGGGGCCGGGACCGCCCCGGCGGGGGAGGTGGTCACCGCGGAGGACGCCCCGGCCCCGGACGTGACGTGCCCGGGGAGGGGGGTGGGCAGCGTGTGTGGTGTGTGCGTGGCCGCCCGCATCCGCGTGGAGGGGCTGGAGGTGCTCCAGGGTAGCGAGGCCGTCATTTTCAACGTCGAGTACCCCCTGGGCATGGCGGCTTACCAGATCTTTAGCCAGGTTACGACCCACCTGGGCGACAT